>SRXB01000383.1 GCA_009724975.1 bacterium
GGAAGATAGCCGAAAAGGGGTTCAAGACCCTCGGCGATTCGCAGATAGTCCCCCTAATAGTCGGCGAGAACGAAAAGGCCGTGGAACTTGCCGCGAAGTTCAGGGAAAAGGGGGTTCTCGTCTTCCCCATACGCCCGCCCACCGTTCCGCCCGCAACCGCCCGCCTGCGCTTCTCCCTCACCGCCGCCATCAGCGAAGAGGAGGTCGAAAGCCTCATGGAGGGAATTTGAGGCATATCTTCATTAAAAAAGAGGGTTCGGAGGAGCTTTTGCTCTTCTTCAACGGCTGGGGAATGGACCTAAACCCCCTATCCGGCCTCGCCTTGTCGTCGGATTTACTTCTTTTTTACGATTACGAAAGCATTGATAGCGAAATCAATATCTCCCAGACCGTTAAAGACTACGCCAAGGTCCATCTAGCCGCCTGGTCGCTCGGCGTTTGGGCCGCTGCGGAGGCCCTTGCGGGAAAGAACATCGCCTTCGCCTCCTCTTTCGCGATAAACGGCACCCTTACCCCCATAGACGAGGAGCTTGGAATCCCGCCCGCCCTCTACGACGCGACCCTAGCCTCGTGGAGCGAGGAATCAAAAGAGAGATTCTACCGCAGGATCTGCGGCAGGGAGGGGCGCGAAGCCTTTTTGCCCCCCGCCAGAACCGTCGATGGGCAAAAGCGCGAGCTGGCGGCGCTAAAAGAGCGGATAACTACCCAAAAAGCCACGCCCGAAAACCCCTTTTCATGCGCCGCCGCCTCCACCAAAGACATGATATTCCCCTTCGAGGCCCAGCTTCGCTCCTGGCGCGCCATCGGCGTAGAGGCAACCCGCTGGGAGACTCCCCACTATCCTTTTTATAAGTTCACTTCCTTCGAGGAGGCGCTCTTCCGTGGTCGCGGCTGACAAGGCGCTGGTTCAGAGCCGTTTTCGCAAAAGCCTCTCCACCTACCGGCAAAACGCCGCCGTGCAGGAGCTGATGGCGAGGAGGCTAGCCGAGGCGGTGGCTGGGCTTGGGCGACAAAGTTATGGAACCGCCCTTGAGATAGGCTGCGGAAGCGGCCTTCTAACCCGCGAACTTGCGAAAAGACTCTCTATTGGAAGGTACATTCTCAACGACCTCCTGCCGGAGTGCTCGACTCTGTCCAACGAGATCCCAAACGGCGAATTCATAGCGGGCGACGCCGAAAAAATCTTCCCCTTCCCCCAAAACCTCGACCTCGCCGCCTCCAGCGCCGCCTTCCAGTGGCTGGGCGACCTGCCCGCCTTTTTGAAAACCCTGGCTGGGGCGCTAAAGCCCGATGGAGTTCTCGCCTTCTCCACCTTCGGCCCCGAAAATCTCTTCCAGATACGGGAGTTGGCCGGAGTATCCCTCGACTACCTCCCCCTTGGCGATATCGAAAGGCTCTTGAGAGAGGATTTCGAGGTTCGGGAGCTCGGGGAGGAGGAGATTACCCTCGCCTTTCCCGACGCGCTGGCGGCCCTTAGCCATCTAAAGGCAACCGGCGTGACTGGGGTGGCCCAAAGGCGCTGGACCAAAAGCTCTCTGGCGGCCTTTTGCGAGAAATACCATGACCGCTTCCCCTCGGGGACGGGGGTAGCCCTCACCTATCACCCCATAACCGTCCTTGCGGCGAGAAAGTGAGGGGACATGGCCACCTATTTCGTCACTGGCATCGACACCTCCTCCGGCAAGAGCGTGGCCTGCGGCCTCATGGCGCGCTATTTGCGCTCGCGGGGGCAAAACGCCTTCACCATGAAGGCGGCGCAGACCGGCTGCGGTAAAATCTCGGAAGATATAATCGAACACCGCCGCCTTATGGGAATAGAGCCTGCAGTAGAGGATGAAAGCGGCATAACCTGCCCCTACC
>SRXB01000384.1 GCA_009724975.1 bacterium
TGATACTTCTCACCCTCGCGGTGTTCCCCTTCTTCCTGTCGCAGCTGAAAGGCTACTCGATACAGGACGAAATCACCAAGATGCAGCAGCGGGCGCGCATGACCGAGGACTACATGACCCGCGCAATAGTGCAGGCGGGCGCCTTCTCCCTTACGGGAACCGGCGGCCACGTCTCGATGCGCGGCCTCCCCATACTGGCCGCGGGCGACCACTACATAGCCGTCCAGTACGACGAGCCCACCGGCAGCACCCCGGGGATAATCACCTCAGACGAAGTCGTTCTCTTCGCCCTCAGCAACGAAACCGGCTCGGCCACCCACAATATCCAGTTCACCACCGGATACGACGCAGACAGCAGCGGAACCGTGGCCGACGACGAACTCTTCGACTGGGACGTTCCCCTTACCCTCGCGGGCCCCCCCTACAACCTCTACCGCATGACCCCGACCAACGGGGGAGCCGGTGTAAGCAAAGAACTAATAGCAACCAACGTCGACAACCTCGTCCTTCGCTACTACGACAGCGACAACATGCGCATACCGCCGGACGCCGACAGCGCCCGCTACGACCTCGACAACAACGAACGCAGGCGAATCAAGAGCGTCGAGATAAACCTGGCCCTTCGCGCCGACAAAAAAGACGACAAATTCGCGGGCGAATTCCCCCTTGACGACAACTCGGTAGGCACCTACACCGCAAGCGACACCGAAGGCCGCACCGGAGTAGTGCTGGGCAAAAGCGGCTCCGACGACGACTACGAAAACAACCGCCAGTACAGGCGCCGCGCCTACACCACCATAGCGAGCCTGCGCAACCTCGGCACCGACGACTGCGGATCCATAACCCTAAACACCACCAACGGCGCGCCCCAATGCCCCGACGGCACGACTATAACCGCCACCGTCATCGGCGCGGACCTCGCCCCCGTTCCCGACGGCACAACCGTCAACTTCACCATAATAAAGAACAACGCCGACGACCCCGCCACCCTAAGCTCCCTCACCGCAACCACCGCGGGCGGCGAGGCGAGCGTAAACCTGAACTACGACGGCGTGGCCGACACCATAATAGTTGAAGGCAGCGCGGTCCTCGACTGCGGCGGCGCGGCCGTCACAAAAACCGACATAATCAACATCGGCTTCAGGGCCGGCGACCCCGTCAAGGCCCTCTTCGGCGCGCCCACCTTCACCTTCGACGCCAACAACCCCTTCGCGGGGGCGGGCCTTTTCATGACCTGCGCCAGCGGCGAGGAACTGCGCTTCTCCATGACGGCGTACGACCAGTGCAACAACCCCGTGCCGCCGACCGATCCCGTCAACCTCGAACCGCTTCCCGCAACGACCAGCAGCTTTACCGGCCCCTCAAGCTTCACCGCCGCGAACAACGCTTTCATCCTTACCCCGACCCCTGGCCTGATAGCCGGGCTTAATCCAGACTACCCAATAGCCGTACGGGTCCAGATGCCCCTTCCCGCATGGCTCACCGACGGCCTGTGGACCGGCGCGGACATCAAGACCGCGACGGCTCTGGGAGGCCCTCCATACATACCTTACACCGCCACTATGGCCCCGTGGCCGCCCACCAGCTACTCGATTCTGGCCGACGGCATCACCGGAGCGACGCCCAGCGACTGCGCCGGAACGCCCAGCTACATGGCCAACTTCTCAGTCGGCGATTGCGCCGGCAACCCCATATTCGACATGGGGCGCGTAGGCACCAACTACTTCATGACGGCTACAATCCAGCCACCGGCTGGGATGCACGCCTCCGCCACCGGCAACCTCGCCAAGGTCGAGGAAGGGGTCGAGACGAAGACCAGCGTACCCACGACCAATTCCCTGAAAATCACCAAAGCCGAC
>SRXB01000385.1 GCA_009724975.1 bacterium
CCCCACCTCGGCCTCGCCCTTGCGCTCGTTCCCGCGCTCGGCGGGCTTTGGGGAAAATCCCCTAGGGCTCTGATTGCTGTCACCGCGCCGCTTCTGGCGCTTCTGGCGCTCTTGTCGAGCCTTTACATACAGCAATGGCGCGACTCGAAGACTCTTTTCTCTTATATCAACAAGGTCGAGGGAGAGAGCGCTTACGCCTACTCCCAGCTGGGCGGCGCGGCAATCCTCGAAGGCGATCGCGCCGGGGCCTACTCCCTTTACGGCAAGGCGCTTTCGCTAAATCCCGACTACAAGGAAGCGCTTTTGGCGCGGGCGCGCCTTGAGATGGAATCGGGGGCATACGAAAAGGCGGCATTGGGCTTTCAGAGAGTCTCGTCCCTGGACAATGGGGATTTTTACGCCCTCTACGAGCTGGGCCTTGCCCTAATAAGGTTGGGTAACGGCAAGGAGGCTTTTTTTGCCGCCCAAAAGCTGGATAGATTGACCCTTAAAAGCGGGCCTGTGGCGGAGCTTGCCCGCATGAAGGCAGACCTTTGGGGGAAAGTGGCGGTCGAAACGGCAAAAGCGGGCGATTCGGAGGGTGCGGCGGTCCTCTTCGGCCACGCCATCTCCCTCGCGCCGGATTACGCTGAAAATTATTACCTTCGCGGAGTGTCTAAAGACCAGTCCGGCGATCTTGAGGGGGCCGCGGAGGATTATCAAAAGGTCCTGGAGCTCTCGCCCGGGGATTATATGGCCCGCTTCAACCTCGGGGCAGCCCTTTACAGGTTGGGAGAGAGAGAGGGTGCCGCGCGCCACTTTCTTGAATTCAAAAAAATGCAGCCCGCAAGCGATATGGTAGAGAATTTCCTTCGGGACAATCCTTAAGCGAAAGCGCCGTCAGATAACCACCTGGCTGCCGATCTCCACGACGCGCCCGGGCGGTATGCCGAAAAAGGTGGTCGCGTTCCAGGCGTTCTTGGCCAAAACCGCAAAGAGGTATTTGCGCCACTGGGCCATCTTCTTTGAAGAGCCGCTCGTCAGAAGCGTCTCCCTGCCCAAAAAGAAGGTGGTGTCCATCATGTTTATCTCCACCCCCTTTTGAGCCAGTATCTCCATCACCTTTGGCACGTTCGGGGTTTCCATGAACCCGAAGCGGGCCACCAGGGTGTAAAAACCCTCCGAGAGTTCAGCGAACTCTATGCGTTCGGTGTTTTTCACCTTCGGCGAGTCCGCTGGGGCTATGGAGAGCAATATCACCCGCTCGTGCAAGACCTTGTTGTGCTTGAAGTGGTGCAGAAGCGGTATCGGCGTTCCCTGTGTGGAGATCGTTAGGAAAACTGCCGTGCCCTGCACCCTGTGGGGCTTTTTGCGGTTGACCTCGGAAAGGAATAGGTCAAGCGGCAATTGCTGGTCCGCGAACTGATCCCGCAAAAGGGCCCGCCCGTCGCGCCACGTAACCATCAGGACGAGTATCGCCGTTGCCACAGCTAGGGTGAACCAGCCGCCGTCGGGAATTTTTATGAGATTGCTGCCTAGATAGATGAGGTCGAAAAATAGAAATAGCAAAAGAAGTGGAAGCGCCCTGGCGAGCGACCAGCTGAAATTGGTTCGCAATACGAAGTAGTAGAGGACCGAGGTTATCGCCATCGTCGCGGTAACGGCTATGCCGTAGGCTGCGGCCAGATTGCTCGATTCCTTGAAGACCAGCACCAGTGCTATGCAGGCCATCATCATGGCGTAATTGACCTCGGGCATGTAAATCTGCCCTTTCGCCTCTTGCGATGTATGGACTATGTGGAGGCGCGGGGAGAACCCCAGCTGTATAGCCTGCTGGGTAAGAGAATAGACTCCGGATATCATCGCCTGCGACGCTATTA
>SRXB01000083.1 GCA_009724975.1 bacterium
CCCGGGCGGGTCGATTCGCCGCCTATGTCGAGGATGTCGGCCCCCTCCTCCACCATACGGCGGGCGCGTTCAAGGGCGCTTTCGAGGGCAAAATGGTCGGAGCCGTCGGAGAAGGAGTCCGGCGTGACGTTGATTATCCCCATGACGGCGGGGCGGGCAAAGAGATCCAGCTCGCCGCCCTTCCACTTGATGGAAAGGCGCTCGGCGGGCTTTAACAGGGCGTCTATCTCGTCGGCCAGCACCTTAAGGCCAAAGGGCTGGGGCTTTAGTTTCTTTATGAGGTGGCGGACCTGCTTTCTCGTTCCCATTATTATGGCGGTCGAGAACTCCACCGAGCAGTTCACGACGCCTCTGGCGACAGCCGCGTCGCCCCCAAGCGAAAGCATCTCCTGCTTGAGGATGTTGGCGGCGGGGGCTTTCAGGTTTTCGACCTTTATCGCCATGAAGCGGCTCTTTTCGAGCATGCGGGCGACCCCCGCCTCGTCGGCGCGGGTAAGGTTAAGCTCCCTGAAGGACTCTTCCCTGCTATCTATTTTCAGCAGTCTGGTGCGAAAGCGCAAAATCAGCCCCCCTGGCGGTTTGTGAAGGAGAATTCTTCCTGTCTGGGATCCTCGCCTGAGGGAGAAGCGGCTTCGGCCAGAGCCGGAGCGTCTTCCGTGGGCTGGGCGGCCAAAGCCTCGGCGACCGGGGCCTCTTTCGCGCTGGGAATCTCGCCGTTATTGATTATCGACTCGACCTCCTCGGCTCCGAGGGTCTCCCTGTCCAGAAGCGCCTTGACGAGGAGTTCGAGGTTGTCGCGGTTTTCGCTTATTACCCTGCGGGCGGTCTTCAGCCCGTCGTCGATCAGGGCGCGTATCTCGCGGTCAATCTCCACGGCGGTGGCCTCGCTGAAATCCTTGTGCGAAACCAGCTCCTTGCCGAGAAAAATCTGCTCCTCCTCCCTGCCGTAGGAGACGGGGCCCATCTTCTCGCTCATGCCGAACTTGCAGACCATCTTGCGCGCCATTTCGGTGGCTTTTTCTATGTCGTTGCTCGCGCCGGTGGAGACGCGCCCGAGGAAAATCTCCTCGGCGGCCCTGCCGCCAAGAGCGACGGCTATGCGGTCGACGAGGTATTCCTTGGTGTAGGTGTAGCGGTCGTCGGCGGGAAGGGATAGTGTGACGCCCAGGGCGCGCCCTCTCGGGATGATGGAGACCTTGTGGACGGGATCGGCGTGGGGGAGGATTATCCCCACCACCGCGTGGCCCGCCTCGTGGTAGGCGGTTACCCTGCGCTCCTCCTCGGAGAGGGCCATGGACTTGCGCTCGGTTCCCATGAGGACCTTGTCCTTGGCCTTCTCGAAATCGTCCATCTCCACGGAGTTCTTGTCGGCCCTTGCGGCGGCCAGCGCGGCCTCGTTGACGAGGTTCTCAAGGTCGGCGCCGGAAAAGCCGGGCGCGCCGCGCGCTATTATCTCAAGGTCCACGTCCTTTGACATCGGCACGTTCTTTGAGTGGACGCGAAGTATTCCGGTGCGCCCCTTGATGTCGGGCGGCGGAACCACCACCTGCCTGTCGAACCTGCCCGGGCGAAGGAGGGCGGGGTCGAGGACGTCGGGGCGGTTGGTGGCGGCGATGAGGATTACCCCCTCGCTCGACTCGAAGCCGTCCATCTCGACGAGGAGCTGGTTTAGGGTCTGCTCGCGCTCGTCGTGGCCGCCGCCGAGCCCGGCGCCCCTGTGGCGGCCCACGGCGTCGATCTCGTCGATGAAGATTATGCAGGGGGCGTTTTTCTTCCCCTGTATGAAGAGGTCGCGCACCCTTGAGGCTCCCACGCCCACGAACATCTCGACGAAGTCGGAGCCGGATATGGAAAAGAAGGGGACCCCCGCCTCTCCGGCGATGGCCTTGGCCAGGAGGGTCTTGCCGGTGCCTGGAGAGCCCATGAGAAGGACGCCCTTGGGTATCCTTCCCCCCAGCTTGGTGAATTTCTTCGGGTTTTTAAGGAATTCCACTATCTCCGAGACCTCGTCCTTTGCCTCGTCTATACCCGCGACGTCGGCGAAGGTGACTTTGGTCTCGTCCTGGTTGAGGAGCCTTGCGCGGCTTTTGCCGAAGGTCATCGCCTTGCCGCCCCCCTGCATCTGGCGCATGAAGAGGAAGAAGACGACGCCGATGAGAATCATCGGTAGCCAGTTGGCGAGAATCATGAGGAAAAAGGAGGATTCCTCCTTCGGCTCCACGGAGACGAGGACACCCTTGTCGCGCATGGTGCGGAAAATGTCGGGGTCGGCGGAGGGGACGACGGTTTTGAAGCCGCTTTTGTCGGTGTATTTGCCGACGACCTCCTGATCCTTGATCTTGACCTCGGTGACCCGCCCCTTTTGCACCGACTCCATGAAGTCGGAGTAGGGAATAACCTTTTGAGCCCCCTCAAGTTCCCCGAAAAACTGGTAGACGAGGAGCATCATCACTCCGATGAAGAGCCAGAGGGAGAGATTTTTGAAGACGGGTTTCATCTGTCGCGGGGAGGAGCTCATTTATACCTCTTGGTAAGGCCTGGGCACTGCGGATAGACTCAAGCGCTTGTTTTTTGGCCACAACTTATTATTTTTAACACATTTCGCCGACTCAACCAAGAAGAGGAGGCGAAAAGGCGAATTTTTCAGGATTTCCACCAGTCGGAGCGAAGTTGGACGTAAAGGGAGGGGCTCCGGTTTAGGTCGCGGTCTAAAACCCTGAAAAACAAAGGGTCGGAGGGGCAGGCCAGCAGAATTATCTCTCCACCGGCCTCCGCCACGAAGGCTCCCTTCCTTCGCCACCGCTCCACCCCCGCCTCCATCAGTATGTCCTTCACTTTTTTGGAGCCGAGGCGGTCGCCCGCGCGCCAGGGCCGGAATAAAAGGTCTTTTGCTGAAAAATCGCCGCAAAGCGGGATGTTCACCATGCCCGCCACGCCGGAAGGGATACTCTTCACCGCTATTTGCCCGCCTTCGGGCAACCTCCACGGGCCTTCGAGCCGCCTTGCGTCCAAAACCCAGAGCCAGCCGTAGCTTTTGGCGAACCGGAAGGAGCCGGGGACGGGGGCCAGGGCGAAAGACTTTTTTGAATGAAGGAGGGCGTCTATCTCCTCAAGGTGGCGGCTCTCAAGAAGGGAGGTGTCGCATCCCATATCGCGGAAGGCGGCGAGGTAGATGCGGTAGCGTATCGGCAGGGCGAGGCCATGGAGTTCCTTCATCAGGAATTTCACACCCTCGGGCTCCCTCGCGGCGAGCCGCCCGTAATTCTCCAGGGCCGTTTCGGTCAAGAATTCCTCGTCGAGCCTCGCGAGGTTCGAAAAGCGCACCAGCGCCTCGTCCGCCCCCGGGCAAATCTCGGCGGCCAGGGGCAAAAGCTCGGCCCTTATGCGATTTCTGGAGTAGACGGGGGTTTTGTTGGTCGGGTCTTCCCGAAATTCCCATCCGTTTTCCCTGGCCGCCTCCTCTATCGAGGCCCGTGGAACTCCGAGGAGGGGGCGAAAATAAGGCGGCTCCCAGCGGGCCATGCCGCACACCCCCCTTGGGCCCGAGCCGCGAAGGAGGCGGAAAATTACCGTCTCGGCCTGATCCGAGGCGTGGTGGGCAAGCGCGATGGCGTCACACCCGGCCTCCCTCGCCGCATCTTTCAGAAAGCCGTGGCGAAGCTCCCTTGCCCTCGCCTGCTTGTTTACCCCCTTCGGGAAATCCGGGGGTGCTAGGGTCAGGAGGTGGAAGGGGCAACCCAGCTCGCGGGCGAGCTTTTCGCAAAAGCGGGCGTCCTCGGCGCTACAGGGCCTAAGGCCGTGATCGACGTGGGCTATTTCAAGGCCAATCTCTCCCGAAAGGGCCAAGAGCCTCGTTAAGACTACGGAATCCACGCCGCCTGAGAGGGCCGCCAAAACCTTTTTGCCCCCCAGTTCGGCGTTTTTTACCGCCTTTGAAATTTCTTCTTTTAAATCCATTGACAATTTGCTTTTCCGCCGTCTATTATACGCCACCTTCAAGACTACACCGGCCCAAGGGCCTTGCACCGAAACGGAGGCATTTAAATATGCTTTGCCAGACTGTAAAAAAAGACAAGGACTGCTTTTTCTGGAGCAAGAACGGCTGCTCGCAGGAAGTGGGGCACTGCAACCCCATCGAGGAAAAGTGCGAAGGTTGCGCCCGCGTTGAGGAATGGCCCACCGGCAAGTACTGCAACGCCTACGCAATCCCCTCCATCCAGTGGGCTCTGGGCGTCTGCAACATGGCCACCCACATCAAGCTCGAAGCCCAGGAAACCCAGAAGATGCTCAACCCCCTCAAGGCCTCCAAGCGCGCTTCCAAGGGCCGTTAAAACCCTTAAATCACTCAGGCCGTCTCAAGGGCCCGTTCCTCGCCGGAGCGGGCCTTTGTTTTTTTCGGGGCCACCTCTTCCGCGCCTACCATCCCCGCGCTAAGCACAAGCCGGAGCGCCTGCTCCACCCCCATCTCCATCGGTATCACCTCATCTTTGGGAACCATCAGGAAAAAGCCGGAGGTGGGGTTGGGGGTAGTGGGGACGAAGACGTTGACCACCGGCCTTCCTATCTTCTCCTCGGCCTCCCTCACCGGCTCGCCGGTGACGAAAGCGATGGTGTAAGCGCCCTTGCGGGGGTACTCTATCATCACAACCCCCTTGAAGTTCTCCGTCCCCTTGCCCTGAAGCTCCTCAAGCAGCTTGAAGACGGCGTTCATAAGCTGTTTGGAGACGCCGTAAAGCCAGCGCACCCCCGGAATCTGCCCCAGAAGCTTTTCATAAAGCCTCACCACGAGCCTTCCGAGGTAGTTTGAGCTGATAAAGCCGATTATGTAGATGATTATGAGAGAGAGAATCACCCCCAGCCCCGGGATGCGCCCTTCAACGAAGCCAAGTGGGTTGTACTCCTTGGGGATGAGCGCGATTTTGGCCAAAAGCGCGGAATCGAGCCACTCTACCAGAAAAATCGTGAGCGCCACGGGCACGAAGACCACAAGGCCCGTAAGGAAATGGCGCTTTACGCTCGACTGGAATCTTGCAAACAAAACGCATCCTCCGGCCCCGAGGGGCCAATTGAAAAATCAGGCCGAACAGGTTTCGCGCCCGGAAAGATAAACGGCGCGGGTGCCTTGGGAGGCGGCGGCCATCTCCCAGGGGTCCGTTCCTTTGGCGACAAGGCCCCGAACAATTATATCAGCCTTCATCCCCGCCTTTAAAGCTCCCCTTTCCCCCAGAAGGCCCAAAACCCCCGCGCCTCCGAGGGTGGCGGCGAAAATGGCTTCGGCTGGCGACCAGCCGTAGCGGTCAATGGCCAGCAGGAGATCTTTCCAAAGGTCGAGGTCGCCCGCGCTCAGGAGGCTGTCGGTGCCGAGGCCGACCCTTATGCCAGCGTCGAGGATGGCTCTTCCCCTGGCCGCGCCCACTCCCAGATTCTCGTTGGATCTCGGGCATAAAACCACCGAAGTGCGGGTTTTGGCCAGAATCTCGATGTGGCGGGAAAGGAGGTTGACCGCGTGGACAGCGACCGTATTCTCTCCGAGGATATTGTTTCTGGCGAGCCAGTCGACGGGGTGCAGGCCGGTGGCAGCCGGAGGATTTACCGGAATATTGCCGTAAAGCTCCTCGGCTATGGGGCCGCCGCCGGTTAGGGCGAACTCCACCTCGTCAAGGCTCTCGGCCAGGTGGGTGTAAAGGCGTCCGCCCTTTTGAAGCGCCTTGCCGAGGGCCTTTTCATAGCCTTCGAGGCAGACGGTGTAGGGAGCGTGGGCGAAAAGGCCGCCGTAATAGGCGCTTTTGGGCAAAGCGCCATCCTTAGGCCTCTCAAGCGCCATTTCGACCCCCTCCGGCGAGGGCGCTATGAGCTCGCGAAAGTGCGCGACGAGGGGGCCTTCCTCGGGGTAATGTCTTTCGGCTCCCTCAACGCTGGTCACATCGGCCAAGACACCCTGGCCTAACCGCAGGCACTCAAGGGCGCCGTTTTTTATCCCCCTGAGAAAATCTTCGGGAGCGGCGCTCCTCTTTCGCCTTACGACCTCTAAAATCCACTCGACAAAGAGCGAATCGCAGGCGATGGGCGGCAAGGAGGAGAGTTCGAGGTGGGTGTGGCAGTTTATGAGGGCGGGGAGGATTACGGAATCTTCGTGAAATGTTGTACTTGCTTCGGGGGCTGTGCGCGTAAGTTCCCTGAGGGGGCCGACGGCCAGGATGAGGCCGTCGTCGCCGACCAGCGCCGCGCCATCCCTGATCGGAGGGGCGGCGACCGGCAGCAGAAGCGGCGCGGCGATTAACTTCATGCCACGGCCAGGCCGCTGCGGCGATTCCTTCCGTCTACGTAGACCAGGTTGGGCTTCCAGCTCTGGGCGGCTTCCTCCTCTACGGTGGCGAAGGAGGCGATGATTACTATGTCGCCGGTGGAGGCCTTGTGGGCCGCCGCGCCGTTGACGCAGACCACGCCGCTGCCAGCCTCTCCCTCGATGGCGTAGGTGGTGAAGCGCTCGCCGTTGGTCACGTTGTAGATCTGCACCTCTTCGTAGGGCAATATGCCAGCCGCGTTCATCAGCGATACGTCTATGGTTATCGACCCTTCGTAGTGAAGGTCCGAGCCGGTGACGATGGCGCGGTGGATCTTGCCCTGGAGCATTCTTCTCAGCATGTTTTGCTCCCGCTTTTTCATCGTGTGAGTATCCTGTTGTCTATAAGGCGCGTTTTGCCCGCAAAGCCCGCGAGCGCCATGAGCGCGCCCCTGGGCGAGTTGGTCTGTTGAAGGGTTGCGGGGTCGAGGATTGAGACGTAATCGACCCTTATTGAATTTTCCGCAAGGTAGCTGGCCGTACTTGCCTCTATTTCACCCGTTCCCGCCCCCTTCGCGGCCATTTCGTCGGCCAAAAGGAGCGAGCGGCTGAGGGAGAGGGCGTTTTCCCGCTCCCCGGGCGAGAGGTAGGCGTTTCGGCTGCTCATGGCGAGACCGTCGGGCTCGCGCACGATTGGCATGCCGGTTATTTCGCAGGCGAGGTTGAGGTCTTTTGCCATGCGTTTTATCACCGCAAGCTGCTGGAAGTCCTTCTCGCCGAAAAAAGCCTCGTCGGGCGAGACTATGTTAAGAAGTTTCAAAACCACGGTGCAGACGCCGTCGAAATGGCCCGGGCGCGAAGCCCCGCAAAGCGGCGCGGTGAGCCCCTCCACGTGGACCGAGGTCGAAAACCCCTCGGGATAAATCTCTTTGGCCTCCGGAGCGAAAATCACGTCTACCCCCGCCTCGCGGCAAAGGCGCGCGTCTCTTTCAAAGTCCCTCGGGTAGCGCGAAAAGTCCTCGCTGGGCCCGAACTGGGTCGGGTTGACGAAGATGGAGAGCGCGACGAAGCCGCAGCTTTTTTGGGCCCCTTTCACAAGCGAGATGTGGCCCTCGTGCAAAAAGCCCATCGTCGGCACCAAAGCTATTCGCTTTGCGCCGGCCCTGGCCTTTTGCGCCAGCTCCCTGACCCCGTTTATGGAGGAGCAGATCTCCATCTCTTCCTTTCGCGTAGAGCAAAAAACAAAAAAGCGCGCCCGCCTGGAAAAGACGGAACGCGCCATGAGGCCGTGGACCTTGAAGCTGATGCCACGGCGGCGAAAACCTTTGCGCGTCTCAGTCCCCTTGAGGATCCAAGCGTAAAAACGTCTCTATCACGCCGCCTCTGTCCTTGTCAATGGCGGCTTGGAAATTTAGCCTTTTTCTTTACACTTCGGCGCTCGTACAGTATAAGTTTAATCAAAATTTTTCATACGGAGGGCTTCGTGTCAAATTCAGCCGCGGTCTACCCGGGAAGTTTCGACCCAATAACAAACGGCCACGTCGATATCATCCTTCGTAGCGCCGAGGTTTTCGACAAGGTGGTCGTCCTCGTGGCGGTCAACAGCGAGAAGAAGACCCTCTTCACCATCGAGGAGCGCCTTGGCCACATACGCGAGGTCTTCAAGGACAATCCCAAGGTGGTGGTTGATTCCTTCGACGGCCTTTTGGTCAAATATCTCAAGAATCACCATATCAAGATAGTCATCAGGGGGCTTCGGGCGGTTTCCGATTTCGAGTACGAGTTCCAGATGGCGCTTATGAACCGCAAAATATGCGAGGGGGTCGAGACCTTCTTTCTGGCGGCGAGCGAGAACTACTCTTACGTCAG
>SRXB01000084.1 GCA_009724975.1 bacterium
GAGGCGGTGACGGGCGATCAGCTGGCGCAGGTCGTGGGTTATGACCGCCATCGTCCCCTCGAAATTCCCGAGGGCGCTTTTCAGTGTCGCGCAGGCCTCGATATCGAGGTGGTTGGTGGGCTCGTCCAGCAAAAGGAGGTTTCCGGGCGCGGCCATCATCTTGGCAAGCACCAGCCGCGATTTCTCGCCGCCCGAGAGCACCGCCACCTTCTTATCCACATCATCGCCGGAAAAGAGGAACGCGCCCAGGAGCGAGCGGGCCTCCTTTTCGGTGCGGACCCCCGGGAGGGTCAAGACCTCCTCAAGGACGGTGCGGTGGCCGCTCAAAAGCTCCATCTGGTGCTGGGAAAAGTAACTTCTCGTAACATTGTGGCCCAGCTTCACCGAACCCGAGAGCGGCTCGAAGACCCCCGCCATCAATTTGAGCAGGGTTGACTTGCCAGCCCCGTTCGGCCCTATCAAAACGACCTTGTCGCCGCGATAAAGGCGAAAATCAAGGCTCTCGTAAACAATCAGCGGCCCGTACCCCGCCCTTACCGCATCGACGCTCACCACCTCTTTGCCCGAGCGCTCCGGCTGGGGGAACTTTATCGAGGGTCGCGAGGAGTAAAACTCCGCGGGGGCCTCGATCTCCTCCTTTTCGAGGCGCTTTATGCGCGACTGCACCTGCGCGGCCTTGGTGTTCTTGGCCCTGAAGCGCTCTATGAAGCGCTCCTCCTCGGCCCGCTGGCGCATCTTGCGCTCAAAGGCGGCGCGCTCCTGCTCGGCGCGAAGGTCGCGCTCCTCGACATATTTAGAGTAATTGCCCTTGGTCCTTGAGACCCCGCTTCGCCCTATCGCGACAACCCCGTTTACTATGCGGTCCAGAAAAGAGACGTCGTGAGAGACTATGACGAAACCGGCCTTTGATTTTTGGATGAACTCCTCAAGCCAGAGGAGGGTGACGATATCCAGGTGGTTGGTGGGCTCGTCCAGCAAGATGACATCGGGGTTTTTCAGCAAGATTCGGGCAAGGAGCGCCCTCATGCGCCAGCCGCCCGAGAAGGTCGAAAGGCGGCGGGAAAAATCCTTCTCCGGAAAACCCAGCCCCGAAAGAATCCGCCTCGCCTCCGAGCGCAGGGTCCAGCCACCCAGATGCTCGAAGCGCGACTGCATGTGCCCCAGCCTCTCCAGAAGGGCCGGAGAGCTTTCGCCCCCCTCAAGGACCTTTCGTATCTCCTCTATTCCGGCGGTAACCTCTTTTAGCTCGCCGGAGACGTTCTCGACGAAATCCAAAAGGGCCTCGCCCGACTCCACCGAAAGCTCCTGCGGCAGATACCCGATTGAAGAGCCCTTGCGGCCCCTCACCTCGCCCTCGTCGGCGTGCTCCTCGCCCGCCAGAATCTTAAGCAAAGTCGTCTTGCCGGAGCCGTTCGGCCCCACGAGGGCGATCTTATCCGGCCCCTCCACGCGGATGGAGACGTCGCAAAAAAGGGTGCGCCCGCCGAAGGATTTGGAGAGAGATAAGGCGTCCAGCAACTTTTACAACCGTTAGCAGCAGGAAGAAGGTGATGACGGACCGTCACCGCAGCCGTCGCTTCAGTCGGGGGGAGCCCCGCTTATCCAGCTTCGAAGTATGGCCTCTGCGCATCCGACCCCGGGCTTTACCGATATGGCTCCGGCGGGGCAGTTTCTGGCGCAGGCCCCGCACTCTATGCACTTTTTTGGGGCGACGAGGGAGACCTTGCGGTCCGAAGCCTCGAAAACCGAGTGGGGGCAGACATCCAGACAGAGAAAACAACCCACGCACCTCTCCCTGTCGAACTTGAGGGTGGTGAGCCCGAGATAATCAAAGCCCTTCATGGCCTATCCTCCCGCCATAAAGCCGGAAGCGACGAAAAGCCCCAGCCCCGTCAGCGCCGCCGCTATCTGCACCGGCAAATAGCGCCTCATCTCGCGTTCCACGCCGGTCGGCGAGGTGAAAGGCGTCGAGCCGGTGAAATTCATCGCCGCGAAAGAAGAGAGCGCCGCCGCGAGGAGGGCCGCGCCGCCCCTGTCGAAGGGAGAAAGCTCCACCGGCCAGCCCAACGCCATCGCCGCCGACGCCAGTGCTCCGGTGATTAACCCCTTCATCGCGAAGGGCCGCCCGGGAATGGCCCGCAAAAAAGCCGGAACCAGCGCCGCCCCCGCGAAAATCCCTCCCAAAAGCATCGAAACGAGGAAAAACCCCCGCTCCCACGCGGCCTGGGCCGACCAGCCGAAGCCGGAGATTCCGGCAAGGGCGAAAGCCACTGGAAACGCCCATTTTGAATGCTTCAGCAAAAGGCCAAACTCCATGGGTATGAGGACCAGCCTCTCCCAGAGGGTGAAAGTGGCCTCGCGCATCCTTGCGGTGGCGACGCGCCCGTTCGCGAGGTATTCCCCGAGGTCCGAGGCCCTTATCGGCCCGTAAAAAACCCTAAAGCCCGAGGCTTTTTTAACCTCGTGGGCGCTGACCCCGACCGCGCCGTACTGCGGCAGTATAATCTCGGCCTTGGCCACGATATCTTTAACCCGCGAGAACTCAAGGCGCCTTAAAAGCTCCGAAGTGCCGAAGGTCCCCTTGCCAGCCGCGCACCAGACATTGATTCCCCTGGTGTCGAGCACTAAAACCCAGAGGTTTTGCCCCTTCCATTCCTCCCTCAGGATGTCGAAGGTGAGCTTGTAGTTGCAGGTCGCGACCAATGGAGAGCCCGCGTCCGGCGAGCCGAAGGCGTAAAGACCCGCCGGAATCGAGTAGGGGGTTTTGCCCCGCCAGAGGCGCGCCCTGACCGCGCCGAAGACCTCCTCGCGCCCGATTTTTTGGGAGACGAAGGGAACGCGCCCCGCCCTTGTCTCCGCAAAGCCCGCGACCCAGCTCTTTTTTTCAAGGGCCCGAAGCTCCTCGTCCGACCAGGAAGTCTTGATGAGCCTAAGAAGCGGCTCCTCAAAAATATGGTGCGCGCCGCCGCTTCCCCCGCAGCCGCAATCGCATCCATCATCAACCTTTTTGACCATGAAATCCCCTTTGGGCAACCATTTTCAACCGCCCGAATGATACTAGAGGCGGCCCCTCTTGTCTTTTCAAAAAGCGGACTTATTTTTTAATTCGAGAGTGATTTTAAAAGAAAACCGGCAAAAGGAAAGGACCATGGATTTTCAGAATTTCACGCAAAAATCGCAAGAAGCGGTCAACTCGGCCCAAAGGGCCGCGATAAAGCTCGGCCATCAGGAGGTTGACGCACCGCACCTTGCCCTAGCCCTGATTACGCAGGAGGAGGGGCTTATTCCGAGGCTTTTGGAGAAAATCGGCGCTCCGACGGAGCCCCTTAAGGCAAAAATAAGCCGCGAGCTTGAGAAAAAGCCCTCCGTCAGCGGCCCGGGGGCCGAAGCGGGCAAGGTCTACATCACCAAGGCGCTGCAAAAGGTCTTTGTGCGGGCCGAGGAGGAAGCGAAAAAGCTCAAGGACTCCTTCGTCTCGGTGGAGCACCTCTTTTTGGCGCTCCTTGAGGAGGGCGGAGAGACCGGAAAGACTCTTTCGGCTTCCGGCGCAGACAGGACGGCCTTCCTCGCGGCGCTCAAAGAGGTTCGAGGCAGCCACAAGGTGGAATCGGACAACCCCGAAGCCACTTACGAGGCCCTTTCGCGCTACGGGCGCGACCTCGTGAAAGAGGCGCGGGCGGGAAAGCTTGACCCCGTCATTGGCCGCGACGAGGAGATTCGCCGCGCCATAAGGATTCTATCCCGAAAAACGAAAAACAACCCAGTCCTCATCGGCGAGCCGGGGGTGGGCAAAACGGCGATAGCCGAGGGTCTGGCCCAGCGGATAGTCGCGGGCGACGTGCCGGAGGGGCTCAAAGAGAAGACCGTTTACGCACTGGACATGGGATCGCTCATCGCTGGGGCAAAGTACCGCGGGGAGTTCGAGGAGAGGCTCAAAGCGGTCCTTGGCGAGATAAAAGCCTCCGAGGGGAGGATTCTCCTCTTCATCGACGAGATGCACACCATCGTGGGCGCGGGCAAGGCCGAAGGGGCCATGGACGCGGGCAACATGCTAAAGCCCCTGCTGGCGCGCGGCGAGCTTCACTGCATAGGCGCGACCACCCTCGACGAATACCGAAAGCACGTGGAGAAGGACCCCGCCCTTGAGAGGCGCTTCCAGCCGGTACTGGTGGGCGAGCCGACTGTTGAGGAGACAATCTCCATCCTTCGCGGCCTAAAGGAGCGCTTCGAGGTTCACCACGGGGTGCACATTCAGGACGCGGCCCTCGTCTCTGCGGCTATTTTGAGCCACCGCTACATCTCCGATCGCTTTTTGCCGGACAAAGCGATAGACCTCGTCGACGAGGCATGCGCAACCATCCGCACCGAGATGGATTCGCTTCCGGCTGAGCTCGACCAGATAAAGCGAAAGGTTATGCAGCTCCAGATAGAAGAGGCCGCGCTTAAGAAAGAGAAGGACAAGGGGTCGAAGGAGCGTCTTGAGGAGCTTAGAAAGACCCTCGCCGACCTCGCCGAGAGGCTTGGCGCGATGACCGCGAAGTGGGAGAACGAGAAAAAGGCCCTTACCGGCGTCCGCGACCTTCGCGGCAGAATCGAGAAGGTCCGCCACGAAATAACCCTGGCCGAGCGCGACTACGACCTTGAAAAGGCCGCCAAGCTCAAACACGGCGAACTTCCGAACCTTGAAAGGGAGCTTGCCGAAAGAGAGGCAGCCCTTCACAAGAGCGAGGGGGAGGAAAAACTCCTTCGCGAGGAGGTGACGGAGGAGGAGATTTCCCGCATCGTCTCGCGCTGGACAGGCATACCCGTCACCCGCCTTCAGGAGGGGGAGCGCGAAAAGCTCCTCAATCTCGACAAAATCCTCCACAACCGCGTAATAGGGCAGGAGGAGGCGGTATCGCTGGTCTCCGACGCCGTTATCCGCGCCCGCGCCGGAATAAAAGACCCCAGAAGGCCCATAGGCTCCTTTTTGTTCCTCGGCCCCACCGGCGTGGGTAAGACGGAGCTTGCCAAGACCCTCGCCGAGGCGCTTTTCGACAGCGAGGAGAACATAGTCCGCATCGACATGAGCGAATACATGGAAAAGCACACCGTCTCGCGCCTGGTAGGAGCCCCGCCCGGCTACATCGGCTACGAGGAGGGCGGCCAGCTCACCGAGGCGGTGCGCCGAAAGCCTTACAGCGTAATCCTCTTCGACGAGGTGGAAAAGGCGCACCACGATGTCTTCAACGTCCTTTTGCAGGTCCTTGACGACGGCAGGCTCACCGATGCGCAGGGGCGCACCGTCGATTTCAAGAACACGGTAATCATCATGACCTCCAACATCGGCTCCCCCCACCTGCTGGAAGGCCTCTCGAAGGAGGGAGAGATTACCGAAAGGGCCAGAAAGGCGGTAATGGGAGAGCTTAGAAGCCACTTTCGTCCGGAATTCCTGAACCGCGTGGACGAAATAGTCCTCTTCAAGCCCCTCACCCACTCCGAGATAGCGAAAATAGTGGAGCTGATGACGGGCAAGCTCCGTTCGCGCCTCGCCGACCGCTCCATAACGCTGGAGCTTTCGCCGGAGGCGGTGAAATTCATCGCCGACGAGGGTTACGATCCCGTATACGGCGCACGCCCCCTCGCCCGCTTCATCCAGCGCAACCTCGAAACGGCGATAGGCCGCGCTCTCATCTCGCGGGAAATCGCCGACGGTGCTAAGATACGGGTCACCATGAAGGATGGCGCTCTTTTTATAGGCCACGAGAATCCGTGATGGAGCTAAAATTTTCCCGGAGGTAAACCCGCGAGGTAGTGCCTTCGTCAAATGAGTGTTTAAAAGCGATGGTCATGACCGTAAAATGCCCTACCTGCAAAAAAGAGACTGCGTGGGAAGAGAACCGCTTCCGGCCCTTCTGCTCGGAGAGATGCAAGCTGATTGATTTTTCCAAGTGGCTCGACCAGAAGTACGCAATCGAGGTCTTCGATCCCGAAGACGACGACCAAAAGAGCAATTAAGGACTTTTTCAAGCTAATTTTAAGGCGGAGAGCAAAGATGAGAGTTGGATGCAAAGCGCTTTTGGCCCTTGCCGGTCTTTTAGTTTACTCGGCCTCGCTGGCCGCGCCGATGCCGGATTCCTTCGCGGACCTTGCCGAGGAGCTTGACGCCAGCGTGGTCAACATAGCGACCACGAAGGTGGTGAAAGGCAGGGGAGCCAAGATTCCGGGCGGCAAGAACGATCCCTTCCACGATTTTTTCGGCGGCGACGACCTCTTCAAGCGCTATTTCGGCGGCCAGGAGGAGGGCGGCAAGGATTACAAGTCCCAGAGCCTGGGCAGCGGCTTCATCTGGGACGAGGCTGGCTACATCATAACGAATAACCATGTAGTGGAGGGCGCGGACGAGATAATAGTGCGCGTAACCGAGGGCGGAAGGAAGTTCGAGGCCAAGGTTGTGGGTGCTGACCCCAAAACCGACGTCGCGGTTCTCAAGATAGAGCCAGGAAAGACAAAGCTAAAACCTGTAAAGACCGGCGACAGCGACGCGGTGCGCGTAGGCGACTGGGCGCTGGCCCTGGGTAATCCCTTCGGCCTCGGCCACACCCTCACGGTGGGAATAATAAGCGCCAAGGAGCGCACCATCGGCATGGGTCCCTACGACAGCTTCCTGCAGACCGACGCCGACATCAATTTCGGCAATTCCGGCGGCCCACTCTTCGACATAAAGGGGCGCGTCATCGGCATAAACGCCGCGAAGAACACCCAGGGCGCGGGAATAGGCTTCGCCATCCCGATAAACATGGCAAAGACGGTAATCTCCCAGCTCAAGAAGGACGGCAAGGTCACGCGCGGCTGGCTGGGAGTGACGGTGCAGGAGGTCAACGACGATATTTCCGATATAATGGGCCTCGACGAGCCTTCCGGCGCGCTGGTTTCCGAGGTTGTGGAGAATACTCCGGCCCAGAAGGCGGGGGTACGGCGCGGCGACATCATCATAGAGTTCGACGGCAACCGCATCAAAAATTCCAAGCAGCTTCCCTTCATAGTCGCCAGCAAGGCCCCGGGCTCCGTCGTCGATATGACCGTTTTAAGGAACGGCGAGAAGGTAAGGCTAAGCGTGACCCTGGGCGAGCTTGAGGCTGAGAAGGCCGAGGTCGCCGAAGCCGACAGGCAGGCGATAGGGATGGTGGTGCAGGAGATAACCCCGGAACTGCGCGACGCCCTGAACCTTGAATCGAAGACCGGCCTCGTGGTGACCGACGTTGAGGCGGGCGGCGCGGCGGACGACGCTGGCATAAGGCGCGGCGACGTTATCGTCGAGGTGAACCAAAAGCAGATAACCTCGCTCAAAGAGATTCAAAAAGAGCTGAAAGCCGCGAAGGAGGGCGAGAAGGCTTCGATTCTCCTCCTGGTCAACCGAAGCGGCGGCTCACTCTTCATTCCCGTGAAGATCCCCAGGAAAAAGTGACCCTCAAAACACAATGAAAACAAAAAAGCCCGCTCTTTAAAAGGCGGGCTTTTTCTTTGGCCGCGATAAGGGTTTACGGCGCGCTCCAGAGGACCTTTTCGTTGGCGTCGAGTATTTTGATTGCAGGCCCCTTCTCGTTTATGAACATCCGTATCTCGCCCTCCGGCGCGGAGAGGTGGGCGAAGGGCGAGCCGCTGGCGTGTATGCCGTAGGCGGCCTGCTTTTCGCCGTCCAGCGATATTATGTTCATGTGCCCCTCGTATTTGCCTGGATTTTCGCCGTATAACCCCAAAAAAACGTTCGGAAAGTCTTTTTTCACCCTCTCGTCGGCCCCGAAACTTATCTGCGCCGAAGGGCCGGCGCTTTGGAGAAAAAAGCCGAATTTGCCGTTTTTATCCGGCTGGTAAATTCCAAGACAGTCGTCATTTGTATAATATATCCCAGCCTTCTGTTTGCCGGATTTATCGCTGAAAACAATTGTGGGGCCATTTTCCGTCAGCGATATTTCGCAACGCCTAACTCCATCTTTGTCGGTCAAGACCAGCTCATCTTTAGAAAAAGCCGATTTGCCGCCAAGGTATCCGAAACCCGCCGAAACCGAAGCCAACAGGACGACAAAAAGTATTTTCTTCAAGACCGACATTGAAATACTCCCTTAATTTTTGCCGTTGTAAATATCTTCAAGGC
>SRXB01000386.1 GCA_009724975.1 bacterium
CCCCCGTAGCCCTCGCCGGAGAAGAGGTGAAGGTGTGGTTCGGGATAAAGAAGGGGATTTTGCGCAAGGTGACGGGCCACATCAAGGCCGTCGACGGGGTGAGCCTTGCGGTCAGGAAGGGCTCCACGATAGGGATAGTGGGCGAATCGGGCTCCGGCAAGACCACCCTTGCCTTCGCGCTCTCGCGCCTCACCGGCTCCACCGGCAAAATCACCCTCGCGGGGCGTCAGATCGATTCCCTTAAAGGCGAGGCGCTGCGAAAATTGCGCGGCGAAATCCAGATTGTCTTTCAGGATCCCTTCGGCAGCCTCTCGCCGAGAATGTCGGCCCGCGAGATAATCGAAGAAGGGCTTTTGATCCACCAGCCCCAAAAAACCGCCGCCGAACGCGATGAAATGGTGGCCGAGATGATGCGGGAGGTGGGGCTTGACCCCCAAAGCCGCTTTCGATACCCGCACGAGTTCTCCGGCGGCCAGCGCCAGCGTATAGCCATTGCCCGCGCCCTCATCCTTCGCCCCTCGGTCCTTATTCTCGACGAGCCCACCTCGGCGCTGGACCGCTCGGTGCAGGCGCAACTCGTGAACCTACTCAAAGAACTTAAAGAGCGCCACGCGCTCACCTACCTCTTCATCTCGCACGACCTCAAGGTGGTGCGGGCGCTGGCGGACGAGATAATCGTGATGAAGGACGGCGTGGTGGTTGAGGCGGGGGCCGCAAAAGAGATTTTCGCTTCCCCGAGAACGCCTTACACCAGAAAACTGCTGGCGGCGGCCTTCGACCTTGAGGCCGAGTAGCGCCCCCAAGGGAGCCAGCGAAAATAATTATCGGCGCGCCTTCAGGCATCGGCATTTCCTATTTTAATAGATTGCCGATGGGGCCTACCCTTTGCTTGCCGACCGAATGCGGGATTTAACCTATCCGGCGGCCCTTTTTCGCGCTTCAAAGCCGCCAGGAGACCAAATGGCAAAGATCGACCTTAGAAAACTGCCCTGCCCCGAGCCGGTATTGAGGGTAAAAGACCTTCTCGACGCCACGGCTGAGGGCGTTTTGACGGTGGTGGTCGACAACGGGGCGGCAATGGAAAACGTCTCGCGCTTCGCACGCTCGCAGGGGTTCACTGTGGAAGCGAGGGCGGTCGGGGAAGATTTCGAGATAACCATCGCCAAGGGGTTTGATTGCCGCTTGCCCGAACCGGCCCAGGAAGCGGCGACGGCCCAAAAACGCGCCTTCCTCTTCCTTTCGGACACCATCGGCGAGAACAGGGAGCTTGGCGCAATTCTTACAAAGGCTTTTTTCTCCGCCCTGCCAAGGGCGACCGTCCTTCCCGCCAGGATAATCTTCCTTAACTCCTCGGTAAAACTCGCTTCCGAGGGCTCGGAGGTCCTTGAGGATCTGGCCGTGCTCCAGAAGGACGGGGTGGAGATTCTCTCTTGCGGCACCTGCCTTGATTTTTTCGGGCTGAAAGAGAAACTCAAGGCGGGCAGGATAACCAACATGTACGACACGGTCGAGACCCTGACCAGCGGCTTTTCGGTCACGACCATTTCCTAGAGGAAGAGATGGACAAGCGGCTTACGCAGATGTCCCGCGCCTCGGGTTGAGGCGCCAAGATGGGGCCGGAGGTTCTGGCCTCGCTTATCGGGGGAATTGACTTTCCCGCAAGCGAAAAGGTCGTGGTCGGGGCATCGACTGGCGACGACGCCGGGGTTTACCTTCTTGACGGCGAGCTGGCCCTTATACAGACGGTGGACTTCATTTCCCCAGTCACCGACGACCCTTACCTCTTCGGGCAAATCGCCGCCGCAAACTCCATTTCCGATGTCTACGCCATGGGCGGCAAGCCCAT
>SRXB01000387.1 GCA_009724975.1 bacterium
CCATAAAAAACAATTACTCCATAAGTTATCCACAGCTTTGGGTGGATAAATGAAAAACCCTCCCGAAATCCTTGGCCGGTGCTGGAAAT
Source organism: bacterium (assembly GCA_009724975.1). Taxonomy (GTDB): domain Bacteria; phylum Desulfobacterota; class Deferrisomatia; order Deferrisomatales; family BM512; genus SCTA01. The sequence goes on from SRXB01000387.1 coordinate 90, forward strand.
TTTCGCCTTCGGACGATTTTGGTGTAAAATTTTTATGATGTGCACTCTCCACCTCTTCTTCAAATGCTTCCCCGAAGCGCCGGTGATTCTGGCGGCGAATAGGGACGAGCTCGTCACGCGCCCGTGGGAGCCGCCCGCCTTTTTGTCCAAATTCCCGCCGGTCTTCGGCCCGAGGGACACCGCCAGCAACGGCACATGGTGCGCGGTTAACGGCGCGGGGGTGGTGGCGGCGCTCGCAAACCACGAGGGGACGCTTGGAAGCGGCGGGTCGCTTTGCAGCAGGGGGTTCGTGGTTAAAGAGGCGCTGGGCCACGGCTCGGCGAGGGAGGCTATGGAATTCGCCCGGGCGATTGCACCCGCCTGCAAGGAGTACACCCTCCTTTTGGCCGACGCGGGCGAGGCCTTCGTAGTTGAAAGCGCCAGGGGCAAGGCGAGGGTCCACACTCTGGGCGAAGGCGTTCACGTAGTAACGAACAAGCTCTTCGACGAGCCTGGCGACGAAAAGGCCCGCCTATGCCTAGAGGCGATGGGGGCGCTCTCCAAAACCGGCGAAAAACCGCCCGCTTCCGCTTTCATAAACCTACTTTCGCGCCACGGCTCTTTTGGGGAGGCGCTTTGCGTCCATGACGACGGCTCTGGCTTCGCCACAACCTCCTCTTCAATAATCCAAATCGGGCCTGATGGAGCTCTTCTTTCCTATCTATTTTGCGAGGGGCCGCCCTGCGGGGGAAAATTTGTGGAAACTCTTTCGCCTTTTTAGTTTTTTTCCAAAAGGAAGTGTTGACAGGAACGGTTGGGCGGTGGTAGAAAGCTGGCTCCTGAAAAAATAGAAAAATACCGTCAGCCACGGAGGAACAAGGTTTTGGCCAATCACAAGTCCGCCATAAAGAAGATCAAGCAGGATGCCAAGCGCAACGAGCGCAACAAGGCCGTCCGCACCCGTTACCGCAACCTCGTCAAGGCCGTCAAGCTCGCCATAGAGTCTGGCGACGCCGAGAAGGCGAAGGAAACCCTTGCCGCAACCGCGCCCTACCTGCAGAAGGTGGCCGCGAAGGGCATAATCCACAAAAACAAGGCCGCGCGCCACATCTCACGCCTCACCAAGCAGGCCACCGCGCTCTAGCCTTAGCTTAAAAGCAAAAAAACGACACCCCCGCCGTCAAAGGCGGGGGTGTTTTCGTTTGCCCCTTTTAAATTTTCCGATTGCAGGCGAAAAGACTCTAGGCGGTTTTCCTCCCGCCCGAAGCGCAAAGGTCTATCACCAGCTTTTGCACCACCTCTTCGCCGCCGCCGCTCTTTAGCCCCATGTCGGCCTTAAGAAGGCGCACGAAAGCGTCTTGCAGCTCGATTGCGCTCCATCTGGCCGCCTGCTCGTTGGTCTTGCGCACCGCAAAGGGTGGGACCCCAAGCAACTGCGCCGCCTCGCCCGGGGAGCGGCGTCCGCCCTCGTCGATTATCTGGCGCGCTTTGGCAAGGCTCCTGAAGTGGCGGGCGATCATGAAATTTATCTTTATCGGCTCCTCGCCGAGTTCCAGCAGTTTTTTCAGCGCCCCAATCGCCGATGTTGCGTTTTTAGAGCCGATGGCGTCGCACATGGCGAAGACGTTGGAGCCGCGAGAATCGCCGACGAGCTTTTCCACGTCCTCCACGGTTAGCCGGGAGCCGTCTCCGGCGAAGGCCGCAAGTTTCTGAACCTCGCGCCAGAGGGTCTGGAGGTCGGGGCCGACGCGCATGACGAGCGATTGAGC
>SRXB01000388.1 GCA_009724975.1 bacterium
GAAAAAATCGGCACCGAATTCGGAGTCACCCGCGAGCGAATACGCCAGATACAGATAGAGGCTCTTACCAAAATCCGAGCCGCCTTCGAGGAAGAGGGCTTCGAGAACCCCGACAACTGCTGAAGGGCAAAATTATCTTTACGCAAAAAGGCCTCCCTAAGGAGGCCTTTTTTAGTTGGCCGACCGAACTTATTTCTTGCCTGCCCCTTCAAAATTCAGATTTAAATTGAAACTCTGAATTTTCAACAAGTAAAATTGGACATTCATTCCCCGTTTATACTCGACGAAGAGGCCGCAATATGGGTAAATTCCGCATTTTTGCAAAACTTTTTGCCTTGCTTTTTGCTTCGGCGCTAGCAACCGTCGCCGCCCCATCACATTCCGCTACATTCATGAACTCAAGGACAGAACTTGCCATGGGCTTCAACTATGGAGCCATCCGCCACATTGATGGAAACTACTATGTCGCGGGCAACTCGGCGGCTGACCGAAGCGGCGCCTTAATCAAGCTCGATGCCAACGGAAATGAGATATTCGCCAAAAAATACTCCTCGGCCTCTTTCACCGATTTAATACAGTTAGAAAAAAACAAAATCATAGTTTCGGGAACGGATGGCTGGCTTGGCGTTATAGACGCCGCCACCGGAGAGATTGAAAAGCAGACGCAATTGACTACCGGGGGGCTTAAGGCCATAAAACTCTTCGGCGGCAACATCTTCGCAATCACCGAAGGCGTTGAAATCATCAAGCTTGACGCCTCCACCCTTTCGATAGTAGAAGCCGTCGGCTATTCCGGCAAAGATAGCGTCTTTGAATACAAAGCTTCAGCCATTGACGACCGGGGCAACATATACATAGCCGGCTCCTCGTGGGGCAAAGGGCACCTGCTTTCAATAAAATCAGCCGACCTCTCCGTAAATTACTACAAAAACATCTTATCCAAAGCTCCGGATATGATAGAGATTTTCGGGATTACATGGACGCCTTCAAAAATACTAATGACCGGAAGCATCTCCCATGGCACAAAAAGGTTTTCCGGCTGGATAATGGGAATTGACCAATCCGACACAGCAAAAAAACTCTTTGAGAATGAAATCATCGGCCTTGGCGACACCTGGTGCAAAGACATAGCCCCTTACAGCCATGCAGCCGAAGCCCAAACCTACCTTTGGAGCTGCGCCACGAACGGATACCTTCCCGCCGGATCAACCGAATCGCCCGCAATTCTTAAAATCATAGAGCCGCTCGACACCCCCAACCTTTCAATAGCTTGGCAAACCACCTTCTCTGTTCCACTTGGCGCAGGAAGCCCTGAAACATCACTCGCGCTGCCGCCCGGCGAAGACGGCGCGGCGGTAACGGGAAACAAAGAACCGCTCTACATATTAAAACTGGCCGACAACGGGGAAGTACAGGCGAAAAACGGTCACGGGGAAACCCTTTACCCAAATCCCTACGCGGTAGCCACCAGCTTCAAATTGGCGAAGCCGCCCGCCGCCGCCTCAATAGTTGACGGCGAAACCCTCACGAAAAACCCCATAAGTCCAACACAAAGCGCCGGAACCTCCACCCACTCCGAGATGACCGGCTCCATCATCCGCCACTGCAACTAAAAAACCACTAGACGCAAGAAAGCCCCCTTTCGGGGGCTTTTTTATTATCTAAAAACAAAATCCATTCGATAAGCCGCGCGAAATTGTATCTTTATTTTTTACCGCGCTCGGCGGCCTTGACCAGCGCCCTCATGGTCTTGTTGAGCGGCGCGGGGATTGCGGCGTTGGCGGCATAATCTATGATTTTGCCGTTTATGAAATCTATCTCGGTCCGCCTGCCCTTT
>SRXB01000085.1 GCA_009724975.1 bacterium
AGGCGCAAAACCTCGGCGCCGCGTCTGCTGACGATTGTTTCAGGCGCGATGACGTTGCCGGAGGATTTGCTCATCTTCTTGCCGTCGCCGTCCACCACGAAGCCGTGGGTGAGGACGGAGCGGTAGGGTGCGACTCCCCTCGTGCCGACGCTGGCGAGAAGGCTTGAGTGGAACCAGCCCCTGTGCTGGTCGCTGCCCTCAAGGTAGAGGTCGGCGCGGCCACCGAGCTCGGGCCGCTCTTCCACTACGGCGGCGAAGGAGACGCCCGAGTCGAACCATACGTCCAGAATGTCTCCTTCCTTCTGGAAAGAGCCGCCTCCGCATTTGGGGCATTTGTACCCCTCGGGCAGAAAGTCGGAGACGGGGCGGGTGAACCAGGCGTCGGCTCCCTCGGTCTCGAAGTAGTCGGCGGCCTTGTCGGCCAGCGCCTTGTTGGCGAGGGTTTCGCCGCACCCTTCGCAGCCGAGGGCCACTATCGGCACCCCCCAGGTGCGCTGGCGCGAGATGCACCAGTCGGGGCGGGCGGCTATCATGTTGTAGATGCGGTCGCGGCCCCAGTTCGGTATCCATTCAACGCGGTCTATCTCCTCAAGGGCCTTTTTGCGAAGGCCGGTGGTCTCCATGGAGATGAACCATTGGCGGGTCGAGCGGAAGATGACCGGCTTTTTGCAGCGCCAGCAGTGCGGGTAGGAGTGAGCGACCCTGCCGAAGTGGAGGAGAGCCCCGGCGTTCTTGAGCGATTCTACAACCTTGCCGTTCGCCGTGAAGACGTCAACGCCCTCAAGGTCTGGTATCTCTTTGGTGAAGCAACCTTTGTCGTTCACCGGCGCGAAGACCTCAAGGCCGTAGCGAAGGCCCACCTCGTAGTCCTCCTGGCCGTGGCCCGGCGCGGTGTGGACGCAGCCGGTGCCGGCGTCGAGTGTGACGTGGTCTCCCAGGATGATGAGGCTCGGCCTGTCGTAGAGCGGGTGGCGCGCCTCTACCCTTTCCAGCTTGGCGGGGTCTATCTGCGCTATCTCTTTGTAATCGGCTACCCCCATCGACTCAAAGAGCAGGGGCGCAAGCCTTTTGGCCAGTATGTAGACCATGCCGGAACCGGCGGGCAGCTCGTAGGCGGAATACTCGAAATCGGGGCCGAGCGCCACGGCTAGGTTTGAGGGAATCGTCCACGGGGTGGTCGTCCAGATGACCACGTGGCACTTTTTGCCGGAGAGGGCGGGGTCGATGCGGCCCAAGTCCTCGGGTATGGGAAAGGCGACGGTTATAGAGGGGTCTTTGCGGTCGGCGTACTCGACCTCGGCCTCGGCCAGGGCGGTTTTGCAGTCGATGCACCAATAGACGGGCTTTTTGCCCTGATAAACCGCCCCCGTCTCCATGAAGCGGCCAAGCTCGCGGGCTATCTGCGCCTCGTAGCCGTAGCTCATGGTGAGGTAGGGGTTGTCCCAGTCTCCGAAGATGCCGAGGCGCTTGAACTCCTCGCGCTGGATATCGACGTATTTCTGGGCGTATTTGCGGCAATAGCTGCGGAATTCCGCCTTGCTCATCCCCGCCTTCTTCTCGCCCAATTCCTTGTCGACCTGGTGCTCGATGGGAAGGCCGTGGCAGTCCCAGCCAGGGACGTAGGGAGCGCGCTTACCCTGCATCGAGCGGTACTTGATGATTATGTCCTTTAGAATCTTGTTTATGGCGTGGCCCATGTGTATGTGGCCGTTGGCGTAGGGAGGGCCGTCGTGCAGGATGAAGGAGGGGAGCTTTTCGCTCTTCTCCATTATTCGTTCGTAAACGTTTTCCTCGTTCCAAAGCGCCATTATTTCCGGCTCGCGCACGGGAAGGCTGGCCTTCATGGGAAAATCGGTATTGGGAAGATTGAGGGTGTCTTTGTAATCGGTGCTCAAGGGAACTCTCCCGAAAAGTTGTAAAGGGATTTATAAAGAAAACCCGCGCCGCTCTTAGGGCGCGGAACCTGCGGCTTTGAGGCGGGAAATCGCCTCGGCGTAGGAAGACGCGCCGAATACGTAGCTGCCAGCCACCAGCGCGTCGGCCCCGGCGCCGACAACCTCCCTTGCAGTGGAATCGTTTATGCCGCCGTCCACCTGGATTATGGTGGAGAGGCCGCGCTCATTTATCATCTTTTTCAGCGAGCGTATCTTGCCTAGCGACGATCTTATGAACGATTGCCCGCCAAAGCCCGGGTTTACGCTCATTATCAGCACCATGTCGAGCTCGTCCAGAACATGGGTCAAGACTTCGACTGGCGTGGAGGGGTTAAGCGCGACCCCAGCCTTCACCCCGGCTTTTTTTATCTGCTGTATGTTGCGGTGAAGGTGCGGGCAGGCCTCGGCGTGGACCGTTATGTAATCGGCACCCTGTGCAGCGAACTCATCCACGTATTTTTCCGGCTCGACGATCATCAGGTGCGCGTCAAGGACAAGATCGGTGGCCTTCCTCGCGGCGCGGGCGACCAGCGGGCCTATGGTTATGTTCGGGACGAAGCGCCCGTCCATCACGTCGAAGTGAATCCAGTCGGCTCCGGCCTTTTCGACGGCCTTTATCTCTTCGTCGAGTCTGCCGAAATCCGCTGAGAGTATCGAGGGTGCGATTATAGTCATGTAAGGGGGTGTTCCTTCCGTTCGGGCCGATAAAATTCACAGCGCCCGATTATATTGGCAAAATCTCTTTGATGGAACAGGCAAATGGCCCTTTCCCTCGTCGCAAATACGCCGCCGTCACTCCGCTGAAACCGAGAGGTTTGCCTCGGCGTCCTTGCGCACGGGCGCGCCCGCCAGAGGCTCTTGCCCCAAGACCCTTCCGGACTGCATCATTCCGCCCAGCTTCATCTCCTCGACCCTGCTCACCTTTATGCCCATCGCGGAGAGCTTTTCCAGCGCTTTCGCCGCCTCAAGGCCGCTTAGGTTAGGCATTCTAAGCAGGGGGGCCTCCGGCCCAGAGGAAACGAGAAGGGCTACGCTCTCACCCACCCCAAGGCGGGTGCCTGGCACCCTGCTTTGACCGAGAACGACTCCAGCCACCTCCCCCGGGACCTTGGCTCCGGTTAAAGGGGAAAGATTCAGCTGGGCCAGGGCGATAATAGCTTCCTCTTCGGCGACTCCGACAACGTCGGGCGCGAAGTGGCGCTCGGTTCCCTTGGAGAGGACCACCCCGACCGCCCTTCCGGCTTTTATTATGCTTCCGGCCTGAGGGCGCTGGCGCACGACGCGATTTTCGCTTACCTCGTCCGAGAAGATGAAGTCGCGCACCTCAAGGTCTATTCCCCGGGCCGAAAGGTTTTCCACCGCCTCGTTCAAGGGAAGGCCGGTGACATCCGGCACCTCTACCTCGGGGGCTTTTTCGACCATGAAGGAGACAACGAAATACGCCCCCAGCCCGGCCACGGCCAGAGCTAGAAAGGCGTAAGCGACAATTATAAGAAGACGGCGCATCAATCTCTCCGCTTGAGCCTTGCCGCGAAAAAGCCATCGAGGTGCTCGCCTCGCGATTGCGGCGGCCCCAGGGGGAAGGTCTTCATGAACCCCTCGGGCGTGACGAGCTCTTTTGGCACGAATCGCCCCGCGCTTTCAAGTTCCCATGCAGGGTTTCCATCAAGGAATCCGCGCACCACCCCCTCATTTTCCTCGCGGGCGCTAGTGCAGGTAGCATACACCAAAACGCCGCCGGACTTAACCATCTTCGCCGCGTTTGACAAAATGCCGGACTGAAGCTCGGGGAAATGGGCGATTTTTTCCGGCGAAAGCCGCCACCTTTTTTCGGGGTTTCTTGATAGCACCCCCAGGCCGGAGCAGGGGGCGTCCACCAGCGCGGCGTTGAAAAGCTCGTCGTTTTGGAATGAAGAGGCGTCGGCGCATAGGGCCTCTATCGAGGAAAGACCAAGCCGCCTAGCTATTTCGGCGATTGCCTTGACGCGATGGGGGTGGATGTCCAGGGCGGTTATTTTGCCCGAGTCCCCCATCATAAGCGCCAGATCGGCCGCCTTGAGGCCCGGAGCGGAGCAGGCGTCGAGAATTTTCCAACCCTTTTGCGGTCCCAGCAAAAGAGAGACCAGCTGGGACGACTGTCCCTGCGCGAAGGCGAGCCCGTCTTTAAGGAGGCTGGTCCGGCGCGCGTCGCCGCCCCCCGAGATCCACAGAGAATCGGGAGCGAAGCGCCCTTCGCCGACCTCTTTGAACCCCTCAAGGCTCTTTTTTGCATCGACAAGGGAGATCTTTGAGGTGTTTACGCGCAAAAAGAGGGGAGGTTCCTCGGCGAAAGCCCTTGCCATAGCAAACGCTCCCTCGCGCCCCTCGTCTTTCTCCCATTTTTCGATTATCCAGCGTGGGAAACCCCTTTCGAGCGCCGTTTTTTCGATTTCGTCCGCGTTTTCGGGCAAAACGAAGCCATCGAGCGCTATCTTTCTCAAGAGGGCGTTTACCAGTCCTGCGGCCTTGGCGTGTCCGAGCGCCCTCGCCGCGTTCACCGCCTCGTTCACCGCGGCGCTTTCGGGTATCTTGTCCATGAATAGAACTTGAAAAGCGCCGATTCTAAGGATATTTAGCAGGGAGGGGTGAAGCTTTTTCAGCGGTCGCCCGTAGGCGCGATAAATCTGCGAATCGAGAGCGTTTCTCTTTCGCAGCGCGCCGTAGAGGAGCGCCGTCGCCAGCGCGCGGTCGCGCTCGTCCATTTCGGGGGCTTTTTTCAGTGAAGAATCGAGCAGGGCGTCGGCGAAGGACTCTTTGCGCTCTATTTCGTCCAGTATTTTGGCGGCCAGAAGGCGGGGGTTATCCCAAAGGCCCTTGATTGCGGGCTTCATGCGTTTTCAAGCGCCTGGCTCACCTCGATGGAGCGGATGAATTCCAGCTTTCTCAGCTCCCGAAGGACGCGATCCAGTGCCCGCGCCGTGCCGGGGGTGAATTCAAGGTGCATGAGGCGGTCTTCTCCCGGCAGATTTATGGATTTTATCTCGATGTCCAGGTTCCTGAAGGGGGCGACAACTTTATAGAGTATGCCGGGGACCGGATCGGCCAGCAGTTCGAGCTTGATGGCCCCGACGTCGCGAAGCTCTATTTTTTTCTGGCGGTCCCACTCCACCTCGACCCTCGGCTCGGCCTCGTCAATGGGACACCCCTTGCGGTGGACCTTTAGGCTTCTTTCCCCCGCCACTCCTTCCACTTCGTCGCCGAAGACGGGGACGCATTTGGGGCAGAACTTCAGGTTTGAGGCGAAAAAGTCGTACCTCTTGACGGTTCTGGCCGCAACGGGCTTTTGCGGCATAACCTTTTGCAAAAGAGCGCTTACTGGGTTCCACGCTGGCCGGGCCAGGGGACCAAGCACCTTCTCCAGCGGTATTTTCCCGAGGAATACGTCTTCGTAAATCCTCTCGGCTTTTTCTCCGCTCTGGGCGGCGAGGGTTTTCACCTTCGTCTCTATCTCCCAGGCGTCCATATTAGCGGCGGAGCCGACCCCCAAAAGGAGATTTTTCCCCTCTTCGGCTGCTTTTTGGTGTTCCTCGTGGCGCAGGTGGCGCTTTATGGCGCTGACGGCGCGCCTGGTTGTCGCCATTTTCAGGGATTTTTCGTTGCACACCGGCTGGTCGGAGGTTTTTATGAAGACGCGGTCGTTCATCTTGAGCTTGGAGCCCAGGGCCGCGGGGAGATCGTTTATAACGGCTCCCGTGGCCCGAAGGCCAAGCTCTTTATGGAGGGCGAAGGCGAAATCAAGGGCCGTCGCCCCCACTTCCATGTTCACCGTTTCGCCCTTCGGCGTGGTTACCTGTATGCCGTCGGGCTGGTTGAACCGGAGGTAGTCCTGGATGTTGGCGCTCTCTTCCGCCTCAAGGAATTCCCGAAGGTCTTTGAGGTAGCGGGTGTTGAAGTGGGCGCTTTCGATATCCATCGAGAGGAGCCCGAGGCGGTTGTAGCGGTCGTCTTCGCGGCTGGCTATATAAAAGCGCACTATCATTCCGCGGTTGGAGATCGAGGTTTCGAGGGCGCGGAAACCGTTTTCGCGGGGGTTGGTTATGTGGTCCCTGAAGGCTCCGGGGACGGCGGGGAAGGTTATGTGCACCCGCCCGAGGGCCTGGTAGGCCGCCTCGCGGTTTTCTGTGATTATCTTGACGGTGAAGAGGTTTTCGGCGGTGACGGGGGCGTACGGGTCGAAGCGATTCCAGCTTATGTCCACCCTTACCGCCAAGTCCCCGGGGAATATCTCGGCGAGTTTGGAGCGCAGGTGGACCAGCGGCCTTTCCAGCTCTTTTTTAGCCCGCTTTTGCGCCTCCTGGAACTCCTCGTATTTTTCCGGCGCAAGATAGACCCCTATCTGCTCCCTCAGGCGGGTCGCAAGGTCCAGCATGCAGAGGCGCTCGCAGGTGTTCGCGTACATGGTGGCCGATTCGCGGGCTATGCGGGCGCGCTTTTCAGGGCTGAAGATGTGGAGGCTCCCCAGGTTGTCGACCCTGTCGGCTATTTTCACCAGAAGGACGCGGATGTCCTTTAGCGCCTGCTGGAAGAGCCGACGGTAGGAGAGTCCCTGGTCGTCTTTTATCTTGGTCAGGGCTTCCACGAGGTCGGCGCATTCCGGAAAGTCGCGCCGGATGTCCTCAAGGGTGTAGTCGGTGTCTTCGAGGGTGTCGTGGAGGATGGCAGCCTCTATCGAGGGCCAGTCGACTATCCTGCCGAAGCGGCTGACCTCCATCGCGGTGCGAAGGGGATGGTAGATGTAGGGCTCGCCGGTCTTTCGCGTGATGCCGGCGTGCAGGCGGTCGGCTGTTTCCACCGCCTTGTTCAGCCTCGCCGAAAGGTCGGCGAGCTCGTTGTCGCCCACCGAGTGGTGGAGGATGTACCAGGAGAGAATGTTTTCTTTTTCTTCCGAATAGTTTCGCGTCAAGACGGCAACTCACTCGATTCGTTTTTCATGGTTTTGGATTATTCCACAAACTATCTCTCCACCCCAAATGCAAAGAGCCTTTTTTAGGGGGTCAGGGAAGGTTTTCGGCGGAAAATCTCTCTTTTTGCCTCTCAAGGTAGGGGATTTCATCTTCCGCGCCGGAATTTTTCGCGAATTCCAGAGCTATTTCGATTGTTTTCCTGGCCTCCTCGGTTTCTCCGGCGCACCAGTGGGCCTCGGCCAGCGTGTCGAGGAACGAGGGGAGCGGGAGGATGAGGCAGGCCGCTTCGGCGTGCGAAACAGCCTCGGCGCAGTTTTTCACGGCGGGATTTTGTGATTTGGCCAGCACCCACGCGAGGGCGTTCTGGACGTAGGGGTTTTGGGGGTCCATCTCTGCTGCCCTGTATAGCTCACCGACGCCTTTTTCGTCCTGCCCGTCTTCGTAATAGAGCATGCCGAGGGCCATCAAGGGGCCCGCCTCGTCGGGGTTTCGCGACATGTATGACTCTATTCCGGTTTTTGTGGCCGTGAAGTAAAGCCATCCGGCCACGACGGGGATTTTGGCCGCCGCCGCGAGGGTGGTTGCGGTCAGGAGGCCCGCCCACAAGAGGTTTTTTATCTTCCGTATCTTTTTCTCGTGCGCCTGGGCCGAGTCTGGCTGCGAGAAGGCTTCTTGAAGGAACGCCACCCTTTCCGAGATCGAGCCGTGGTGCCAGGAGGGTATATCGCGCAGGTCGCCGGAGTGGGCCGATATTTTCAGGAGGGCCGACTGTATGGGAAGGGGGCTGCCCATGACCTGGAGGGAGTAGAGGTCTGCCTGCCGCTCGAAGTTGCGTGATATTGCCCCGAAGATGAAGCGAAAGCCGATTATGACGAAAACTATAGTGAGGGCGGAGGTGGCGAAGGCGGCGTAGCTTCCCGCGTTTTCGCGGGCCAGGGTTTCGGGGTGGGCCATCTGCCCCCATATCGCGGCCAGGCTGACAGCGTCATATAGAAGCGATATCGCCGAGGCGAAGAGGCCCGTGAAAAATATGATGTAAAACCAAAGGTGCCTATGTTTCACGTGGCCGGCCTCATGGGCGACGACTCCGGCGACCTCGTCCTCATCTAGCGCCTCAAGGAGGGCGGGGGTGACCAGCAGGTAGCGAAAGCGCGGGACCAGACCGATTATTCCGGCGGTCATC
>SRXB01000389.1 GCA_009724975.1 bacterium
ATCCTGATCGGCGGCTAAAACTTTCAGGAAAAGAGACAAAAACGGGACGTAGCGCAGTCTGGTAGCGCACCTGAATGGGGTTCAGGGGGTCGGAGGTTCAAATCCTCTCGTCCCGACCAACAATAACAAGGGCTTAGGCGATGAACGTCTAAGCCCTTCGTTTTTGCAGACAAGCCGAAATCGGACGCTTAGTCCCCTTTGCCAGGCACTCTACAAATCCCCCAGCCGTTTCGCGACAGTTCACTTCAGTCAAATTTACAGCGCCAGCCCTTGACTTTTACCAGTTAATATCGTTAACTCAACCGCAGTATATATTTTTATTCACCGTCAGGGCAGCCATATACTTTTGAGCTGCGCGGGAGGTGCGGGATGGGCCAGCGGGAACTTTGGGGCATTGGCGCTCCAGCAGCTGCCAACCCCAAGATACTGGTGAAGGCAGGGACCTCCCACGATGCCGCCACGGCTGGCCTTGGCGGGTGCGCCGAGTCTATATGTTCCTCTCTTTTCAAGGCGTTTGTGGAGTTTTTGCCCGTCTCCGGCGCATCCATGGCGGTTTTTGACCGCAAAAACTCCAGACCGCCACTCGAATTTTCCTGCTCCTCACTTCAGGGGTTCGCCCCGCCGCCGCTTCCCCTCGATTTGCCCGATATTTTTGCGTCGCATGTCGACAGCGAAGCCGTTTTCATTCCGTCCGACGCCGACTTCCCGTATTACCGCCTGAAAATGATGGTGACCCTGGATGAATCCGCCCTTGGGTTTTTATCGCTTTATTTTACCGGCGACCCGCGTGAGCTAAAAGAAATCGCCCCCTTGCTCCCAACCCTGACGACTCTTTTCAGATGCGCCATGCAGACGATAATGGAGGTTGAGAGGGCGCGAACCCAATACGACGAGATGGCCATCCAAACAGAGAAGCTTACGGCCCTTGGCCGCATGGCCGCCGGCATAGCACACGAGATAAACAACCCCCTCACAGGCATCCTTCTTTTCAGCTCTTCCATGGCGAATAAGCTCTCCCCCAAAGACCCGAAGAGGGAGTCCCTTGACGTTATAATCGAGGAAACAATCCGCTGCCGCGGCATTTTAAAGGATTTGCTCGAATTTTCGCGCGGCCCCAAGCTCCGCATCGAGATGGGAGATCCGAACGCCGTGATATCAAGAGCCGTTTCCCTCACCGAAAACCAGTTCCGTCTCAAAAGGCTTTCCCTGGATATCAGCCTTGACGTTTCCATACCCGAAATCCCCATTGATGCAGCGCAGATAGAGCAGCTCTTGCTCAACCTTCTGATAAACGCGGCCGAGGCCACTCCGGCGGGTGGCAAAGTGCAGGTAAAAAGCTCGCTTGACGACGCAAAGGGGTTAGTCCGCATTGAGGTCTCCGACACCGGCTGCGGGATACCGGCCAAGGACGCGGATAAGATTTTTGAGCCGTTTTTCTCCACAAAAGAGAAGGGAACCGGCCTTGGCCTCTCGGTAAGCTACGGAATAGTGAAAAATCATAGGGGCAGGCTGCGCTATAGCCGCCCGTCCGGCTGGTCCTCGCGCTTTACGGCGGAATTTCCCGTAGGCGATTCCTCCGCGGCGAGACAAAGGATTGAGAATGGGTCAAATCAAGATAGCCGTTGTTGACGACGAGCGGGCGATTCGCAACGGGTGCAAAATCGCCCTCTCCGAATTCGGTTTCGAGATCGGGCTTTTTGAAAACGGGCAGGACGGCCTTCGCGCCCTGCTGGGGGACAATTACGACATAGCCCTTTTGGACCTCAAGCTGCCCGACCTTGACGGCATGGAGATACTGCGCACGGTGCGGCGCCAGAAACCCGGGGTGCAATTCAT
>SRXB01000086.1 GCA_009724975.1 bacterium
CTCAAACGTAGAAATTTTACATTAAAAAAACCCGACGAAGGGTCGCTACCGCTCCAAGCTCGCGCTAAAGCGCTCGAAGGTAATTGTTGGGTATCGCTAACGCTCCACCCAACCTACACGGCTGATTGCCATTATTAAATAAGCAAGGTGATAAAAAAAAGCCAGCAACTTAATATAATAACGATCAACACCCTAATTAAGATTAAAAATAACTTAATTTCAGCGTCTCTCGTCTTCGTATAGAGCCTTTTTAGCTCTGCATATTGATAAATATAGTTACCGATGTCAGCAATTCCAGTAACAGAATTATCGCTGTTATATTTCCTGGTGTAGTAAGGTCCTGCAAGGAAATACAATAGTAACAACAGCAATCCTGCCATGTAGTGTGCCGAGACAACTACAACCAAGGCAGCAGCAATCAATGAATCCGTGTCACTCGCCATTATTGGCCACAACATTCTTTCTTCAAACCATATATGCGAAAACCTACGATTTGGACATTGAAAAGCTGCAATCCTACTCCGGGTCTAATGCCCCCATTAAAAATATCTGAGCCTTGTAGGTCGGATTGAGCTTTAGCGAAAATCCGACAATTTTCAAAATCACTCCCCACAATCAACCTCCGCGATTCTTCCATAACCGAAATACGCACCCCAATCTGGAGGGTAAATACCCCTCGCTACGAAATCATGAAAACTTGAATAGTCGGGTAGGTTGGGTGGAGCGAAGCGATACCCAACAAATTAAAAGGCTTCATTTCCCATCCCCATTCCCCCAAAACCAACCAATCCAAAACAACCGCAAAATATTCTACCCCACTTTACCCCAATAAAAAAGGGAGCCTTGCGGCTCCCTTTTGGCTTTTGTGGTATTGAGGCTTACTGCTTCTTGCCCTCGGCAATGGTGTCAACCTCGTTGTTCTCCTCGATGGCGGCCTTGCGCGAGAGCTTGATGCGGCCGGTGTTGTCGATGGAGAGGACCTTCACCGTTACGGTGGAGCCTTCGGGCATGTACTTGACGATGTCTTCGCGGTCCACGCGCATGCGCGACATTTCGCTGATGTGCACGAGGCCGTCGGTGCCGGGGAAGATTTCGACGAAGGCGCCGAAGTCCATTATCTTGCGGACGGTGCCTTCGTAGATTTTGCCCACTTCGGCTTCCTGCGTGAGGTCGCGGATCATCTTGAGGGCGATTTTGGTCTTTTCGCTGTCGGGGCTGCCGATGCGGATGGTGCCGTCGTCCTCGATGTCGATGGTGGTGCCGGAAAGCTCGATTATCTTGCGGATGTTCTTGCCGCCGGGGCCGATGACGTCTTTTATCTTCTCGGTGTTGATGGTGATGGTGGTTATGCGCGGGGCGTGGGGCGAGAGGTCGGCCCTGTGGGCGGTGAGCGCCTCGGCCATCTTGCCCAGGATGTGGAGCCTGCCGCGCTTGGCCTGGTCGAGCGCCTTGCGCATTATCTCGACGGTGAGGCCCTGCACCTTGATGTCCATCTGGAGGGCGGTTATGCCTTCGGAGGTGCCCGCGACCTTGAAATCCATGTCGCCGAGGTGGTCTTCGTCGCCGAGGATGTCGGAGAGGACCGCGAAGCGGCTTCCGTCGGTGATGAGGCCCATCGCTATGCCTGCTACGGCGGCCTTTACGGGCACGCCGGCGTCCATGAGGGCAAGCGAGCCGCCGCAGACGGTGGCCATGGAGGAGGAGCCGTTGGACTCAAGGACCTCGGAGACGAGGCGGATGGTGTAGGGGAAGGAGTCGAAATCGGGCAGAACGGCGCGGATGGCGCGTTCAGCCAGCGCCCCGTGGCCTATTTCGCGTCTTCCCGGGCTTCTCATGGGGCGGGCTTCGCCTACGGAGAAGGGGGGGAAGTTGTAGTGCAGGAGGAATTTCTTGTAGTAGCTGCCCTCGGGCACGTCGATGAGCTGTTCGTCTGAGGAGGTGCCGAGGGTGGTGAGTACCAGCGCCTGCGTCTCGCCTCTGGTGAAGAGGGCGGAGCCGTGGGTGCGGGGCAATACCGAGACTTCGGGCACTATCTGGCGGATGTCCTCAAGGCCGCGTCCGTCGATGCGCTGGCCCTTGTCGAGGATGAGGCCGCGCACGTACTTCTTGGCGGCTTTCTCGAAGGCTTCGGAGTATTCTCCGGCGCGGGCGGCCTGCTCTTCGGTGAGGGAGGCCATCATGGCGGACTTGGCTTCCTTCACGGCGTTGGAGCGCTCTTTCTTCCCCTTGACGAGGAAGGCCGCTTCGCAGTTGGCCTTGAAGTAACCGGCTACGAACTCGGCTATGGAGGCGTCGGCCTCTTTTTGCTCGACTACGCGCTTTGCCTTGCCGCAGATGGCCTGAAGCTCTTTCTGGAGGTCGACGAGGCGCTTGATTTCGGCGTGGCCGAATTCGATGGCCTCAAGCATCTGCTCTTCGGAGAGCTCCTTGGAGCCGCTTTCCACCATCATGACGGCGTCGGCGCTGCCCGCGATTACGAGGTCGAGGGTCGATTCCTCCATCTTGTTCATCGGGGGGTTGATTACTAGCTTGCCCTCAAGCATGCCGACGCGCACGCCCGCGATGGGGCCTGCGAAGGGTATGTCGGAGATGGTGAGGGCGGCGCTGGCGCCGACCATGGCGAGCACGTCGGGGCTGGTGACGCAGTCGTGCGAGAGGACGGTTATCACAACCTGCGTCTCGAAGGGGAAGGTCTTCGGGAAGAGGGGGCGGATCGGGCGGTCGATGAGGCGCGAGACGAGGGTGTCGGCGTCCGGTGGACGGCCTTCGCGCTTGAAAAAGCCGCCGGGGATTTTTCCGGCGGAGTAGCCCTTGGACTGGTACATGACGGTGAGGGGAAAGAAGTCTATCCCCAGCTTGGGGGTGGTGTCGGCGACGGCGGTGGCCAGCACGACCGTCTCTCCGCATGTTACGAGCGCGGAGCCGTGGGCCTGGCGCGCCATGCGGCCGGTCTCGATGGTGAGTTCCATGCCGCCGATTTCGATTTTTACTTTCTTGATGTCGAACACGATTTTCTCCTGAATTAGCCGTGGGCCAATACAGCTTTAGGGGCCCGAAAGCCCCTTTTATGCGAAAAAGCTGATTGTACGGCTTTTAAAATGTTACTTTCTGATTCCAAGGCGCTCGATGATGGCCCTGTAGCGCTCCACTTCGGTGCCCTTGAGGTAGTCAAGAAGGCGTCTTCTCTGGCCGACCAGCTTAAGGAGGCCGCGCCTTGAGGAGTGATCCTTCACGTGGGACTTGAAGTGGTCGGTGAGGTAGTTGATGCGCTCGGTCAAAAGGGCGATCTGGACCTCGGGAGAACCCGTGTCGCTGTCGTGGAGTTTGAAGCTAGCGATGATTTCCTGCTTCTTTTCGGGGGTGAAGACCATTTTGAATTTCTCCTTCTTTCTTCTATCTTCTATCTTCTCTTTTGGGTTCTTCTTTAGCGCGGCTGGCCGCTTTTCAACGGGGCCGCCGCGGGAATCATGACTTATAACACAAAATCCTCCACTAAGGCAAAGAATCGTTTGCCGGACTTTGCGACAAAACCTTCCTCGGGCGAAGAAGTTCTCCCTCGCGCACCGCCATTCCAGCTAGCTTCCCTTCGTGGGTGAATAGGGCCACTTCGGCGCCTTCCTCTTCGCAGTCGGAGGCTTTAAGGGTTTTGCCGTGGAAAAAATCCCTGACATCTTCCTCCGATATGGTCTTATGGGGTAGCGAGCCGACCATTTTTTCCGGTTCGAGGAGGATTTTATCGCCGACTTCGGGCAATTGGTCGAGCGAGGCGGCGTTTTGGACCGAAAAGGGGCCGACCGAGAGCCTTCTTAGCTCCCAAATCGTCCCGAGGGTGCCAAGTTCGGCCCCAAGGTCGCGGGCCAGGGAGCGTATGTAGGTTCCGCTTGAGACTTCGGCCTCTATTTCAAGAAAGGGCGGCTCCCACTTTATAAGTTTGAGCGAGCCTATCTCGACTTCGCGGGGGGGAGGCTCGACCTCTTTGCCTTTGCGGGCCAGTTTGTAGAGGGGAACGCCTCCGGATTTGATTGCGCTTACAACCGGCGGGACCTGGGTGATTTTTCCGGTGAATTTTTTCAGGGTCTCGCGGATTTTGGCTTCGTCGAGGGGCGGCGGCTCGCGCTCCTCCACCACTTCGCCCTCGCGGTCGAGGGTTTTGGTGGCGACGCCGAGCTTTATGGTGGCGCGGTAGCTTTTATCCATCCCCACGAGGTATTCCAGGAGGCGCGAGGCCCTTCCCAGCCCTACCAGTAGAAGGCCGGAGGCGAGCGGGTCGAGGGTCCCGGCGTGGCCCGCCTTGGGCGCGCCCAGGATTTTCGCGGCGCGGCGCACCGCCGTGTGTGAGGAGATGCCGGAGGGCTTGTCCAGGAGGAGGAATCCGTAGGAGGAATCGGCCATATGGCTTTAGCTGCCCGGCTGAAGGGCTATTTCGGCGAGGAGTTTTTCCAGCGAGTCCTCAAGGGTTCCCTCAAGGGTCGCTCCCGCGGCGCGCTTGTGGCCGCCGCCGCCGAATTTGCGGGCTATTTGGGCCACGTCCACCGAATTGGCGGAGCGCAGGGTGACGCGGTATAGGTTTTCGCTTTTTTCCTTGAGGAAGATGGCGGTTTCAACACCCTCCACAGAGCGCGGGAAGTTGACGAAGTTCTCGGTGTCCTCCAGCGTCGTGCCGGTCGCCTCAAGCATTTTTTGGGTGACGTTTATCACGGCGGTTTTCCCCCCGTGGCGGTACTGGATGGTGCCGAGTACCTTGCCAAGCAGGGCCGTCCTCGCGGGGCTTTCGCGCTCGTAAAGGTTTTGGGCGACGAAGGCGGGTTCTGCGCCCAGCCCGACCAGCCTCGCGGAGGCGGCGAAGGCGGAAGCGGTGGAGTTTGAGTAGCGAAAGCCGCCGGTGTCGGTGTGTATGGCGGCGTAGAGGGCGGTGGCTGACTCAGGTGAGGGTGCTATCCCCATCTCCTCCAGGAGTTCAAGGACCAGCTCTCCGGTGGCCGAGGCTCCTTCCACCACGAAATTGACGTCGCCGAAGTGGGGGTTGGCGGTGTGGTGGTCGATGTTTACCTTAACCGCGTTCTTCCATTCGCCCACCTCGAAGCCCGAGCGCGAGAATTCGCCGCAGTCGAGAAGGACTATGGCTTTGTAGTCTGCTTTTGGTATGTGGTCTTTGAGGATTTCTGCAGATGGAAGCCAGCGGTAGTGGGCTGGCACTCCGCCGGCTAGCGAGCCGGTGGCCCTAAAGCCGTTCTGGACAAGGGCGAGGGTGAGGCCAAGGACGCTGCCCACCGCGTCGCCGTCGGGGTTTACGTGGGAGAGTACGAGGATTTCGCCGCCGGTTGAAAGGGCCTTTGCGGCGGCGGATTTCTCATTTTGAGGAGACATTGCCCGCCTTGGCTATGAGCTCTTCGAGCTTTTGGCCGCGCTCGACAGATTCGTCGAAGAAAAAGCGAATCTCGGGGGTGGATTTTAGCTTGAGGAATTTGCCGATTTCGCGGCGTACGAAGGGCTTCGCGCTCTCAAGGCCCTTGGCGGTGTCGGCCCGGGCCTTCTCATCGCCGAAAACGGTGTAGAAAATCTTCGCCACCTTCAAATCGGGCGAGACTTCGGCGTCGGTCACCGTGATGAACCCTATGCGGGGGTCTTTTATCTCCCGCGCTATTATAGAGGCCACCTCTTCCTTCAAAAGGTCGGCGACCCTGCGCGTTCTTACCGTTGACACTTTTTCGCTTCTTTCGTTTTACAGATTGATGAGTTCGATGGAGGCGCGCCCCACCTCGCAAAGGCCGGTTCCGACCAGGTAATCGACGAGTTTGTCCAACACCGAGTTGGCGTGGCTCTTGTCGTTGGTGACAAGGGCGCAGGCTATGACCGCTTTTTGGTGCAGGTCCATATCCTCCACCTCGGCGGCGCTCACGGGGAAGTTTTCGCGCAGGCGGTTCAAAACCCGCTTCACCACGCTTCTTTTCTCTTTGAGGCCCTGCGCGCCGTGGATATAAAGCTCGATCTTTACAGCGCCGACCACAACCACGCGGGCCTCCTTACATCGTCTGGGCGACTTCCTCGATTTCGTAGAATTCTATTATATCGCCGACCTTGATGTCCTGGAAGCCGTTGATGGAGAGGCCGCACTCAAGCCCTTCCTTGACCTCGCGCACGTCATCCTTGAAGCGCTTGAGGGAGGAGAGGGTTCCTTCGTTTATGACGACGTTTTCGCGTATGACGCGCAGCTTGGCGTTTCTGTTGACCACGCCGTCCTTGACCACGCAACCGGCGATGACGCCGATCTTTGGTACTCGGAAGGTTTCGCGGACCTCGGCCTTGCCGAGCGCCTTCTCCTGGAGCCTGGGGGCCAGAAGGCCGCTCATCGCCTGCTTCACGTCGTCGGTGGCGTCGTAGATTACGTCGTAGATGCGTATGTCCACGCCGCTGGATTCCGCCAGGTGGCGGGCCTTGGACTCGGCGCGCACGTGGAAGCCCACGATGATGGCGGTGGAGGCTATGGCGAGGTTTACGTCCGATTCCAGAATGCCGCCCGCTCCCTTGTGGATGACGGCGACCTTGACGCTTTCGTTGGAGAGTTTTTCCAGCGACTGCGCAACCGCTTCGACCGAGCCCTGCACGTCGGCCTTGACGATGACGTTCAGGGTCTTTATCTCGCCCTCGGCTATCTTCAGGTGGAGGTCGTCGAGGGAGACGCGGCGCGACTGCGCCATCTCAAGTTCCCTGGATTTTTCTATGCGCTTGCCGGAGATCTCCTTGGCCATGCGCTCGCTCTCTACGACGAGGAAGGTGTCGCCCGCTTCGGGGACGCCGCCCAGGCCGGTGATTTCCACCGGAAGCCCGGGGGGAATCTTCTTCTCGCGCTTGCCCTGGTCGTTGGTGAGGGTTCTCACCCTGCCGAAGGCGGTGCCGGAGAGGACGATGTCGCCGAGGTTTAAGGTTCCTTCCTGCACCAGGACTGTGGCGACGGGGCCGCGGCCCCTGTCGAGCCTCGCTTCAACCACTATGCCCGCCGCGGGCTTGTCGGGGTTGGCGGAAAGCTCCATGACTTCGGCCTGGATCGCTATCATTTCAAGAAGCTCTTCGATGCCCTCGTTTTTCTTGGCGGAGACGGGGACGCAGATTATCTCGCCGCCCCACTCTTCCGGAACCAGACCCTTGTCGGCCAGCTCGCGCTTTAGCCTGTCGGGGTTGGCGTCGGGGAGGTCCATCTTGTTCATCGCCACTATAATCGGGACCTTGGCGGCCTCGGCGTGGTTTATCGCCTCCACAGTTTGGGGCATTACGCCGTCGTTGGCCGCGACCACGAGGACTACTATGTCGGTGACTTTCGCGCCGCGCGCCCTCATCTCGGTGAAGGCTTCGTGGCCCGGGGTGTCCAGGAAGACGAGGGTTCCGCGCGAGGTCTCGACGCGGTAAGCGCCGATGTGCTGGGTTATGCCGCCGGATTCGCCCGCAGCCACGCGGGTTTTGCGGATAGCGTCAAGAAGCGAGGTCTTGCCGTGGTCGACGTGGCCCATTACGGTTATTACCGGCGGGCGGCTCTTGAGGTCTTCGGGGCGGTCTTCGCTGCGCTGGAGAATCTGCTCCTCGGCCATCGCGATGTTCTCTATCTCGTAGCCGAATTCATCCGCCACGAGCGTCGCGGTGTCCACGTCAAGGGGCTGGTTTATGGTTGCGAGAATACCAAGCTTCATGAGCGACTTTATGGCCTCGGTGGCCTTCAGTCCCATGCGCTTTGAAAGCTCGGCCACGGTGATGACGTCGCTTATCTTTATCCTGCGCTTTATCGCCTTTGGAACTGTTATCTGGGTCTTTTGGGCGGTGCGCTTCTGGTCCACCTTTTCCTCGCGCTTGCCCTTCTTTCCCTTCTTGACCTTGCGTTCGGCCTTTCTGGCCTCGCGCTCCTGCTTGGTCATGGGGTAGGTGGAGGGAATGTCGGCGGGGACGAAGGATTCCACCCGCTCCTCGGGCTTTATGAAGCGGACTACCTTAAGGCCGAACTCCTTTTCGCCCTCTTCGCTCTTGGGGGCGGGGGTCTCGGCGGGCTTTTGCTCGGCCTTGGGT
>SRXB01000390.1 GCA_009724975.1 bacterium
ATGGCTCCGGCGACCGAAGAGAAAAAATAAGTTTGTGCCCAAGTGGTGGAATTGGTAGACACGCTATCTTGAGGGGGTAGTGGGGATCCCCGTGACGGTTCGAATCCGTCCTTGGGCACCATCCAATCATCCAGAGAAGTACAGAGAAGGCCAGTTAGCCAGAATAAATACGGTTAATTGGCCTTTTCTGCGTCTAGGGTCGTCCAGCGGGGTATCTTGACATCCAATTGTTTAGGGCGGCTGATGATGGATCGCAGCCAGTCCGCATTTGCTCGCCGATCGAGGTGATCTCACGCTCCAAGGACGCTGAAAGCCAGAACCACAAGAGGGCGGCAAGGCTTTTTTCGTTATCAGCGCCACGCCCACCTCGCCGATGGGCCATACTGGAGGCCAGTGAGGCCTGCCGTGTCGAGGGCCTTGCAGGGCGTCTGCCAGTAGTCAGACGACAAAAACGAAAAAGCCCCTACCCGCTGAGGGCATGGGCCTGTTCTTGCCCCAGAAGGAACGCAAAACGCATTTTGGCGCCACGATAAAGAGCCCTTGCGGGCTCCCCCCATGTTCTAAGCTGCCTCTCGTTAGTCTCGCAGGCATATGGTGCCACCTACTTTTTGATTGGCTTTGGGGGCAAGTCCTTGATGGCGCCCTTTACTGTGAGGTCGGCATCTAGGAGTTCGATAATCTTGTCGGCGGGCTTGTAGCCCATTATTACCCGGCCATCGGGGTAGACAAGCGTTGGCGTGGCTTGCACGCGGATATTCTTCGCCAGCTCCACATTCTTCTCGATTTGATCGGTTCTGCAGTTGGGCGCGGGCAGATTCTCGCCCCGTAGGCTCTTCTCCAAAAGTTCAATGGATTTTTCACAGATGATTGTCTTGGCTTTGTCATAGGCCTTGGTATTCGTCTTAAGCGGCATAAGCTTGATGAAGAAGGCGATGTCGGGGCGCTTTTTCACAACGGCCTTCATCTCGGGCTGAAGCTTTTGGCAGAAGGAGCACTCGGGATCGTCGAAAACCACGACCTTGTGCCTGGCATTGCGGTCACCCAACACCAGAGCGTCATCGAGGGGAATCAGCGAGAAGTCGATACGGTTTAGCTCAATCATCTTATTGCGAGTGACGTTCTCCTTTGTTTTCATCTCGATCGCCTCTCCCTGTATGAGGTAGCGATGTCCGAAATCCATGTAGACAAGGGCATTGAGGCCGTCCGGGCGTGTAATGATGATGTTCCACAAGCCGGGAATCTGTGAAAGCTCCACCTCATGCACGATGATATTGGGCCCCAAAGGCGCAAGGTAGCCAGCAGCCGAAGACTTGGTGAGGGTGTGGCAGTCCTTGCATTGGCCGCCACCGCAGCCTTCCTTACTGCCAAAAGCGAAAGCGGAACTCGCAAGAAAAACCACTCCGAAGGAAAGGGCGATGAGGGGTCGATTCATGGCGAAAAGGCCTTATTAAAGTAAGAAGTGAAAGACGTGGTCACTAATACCTCCTGCGGGAATCGCTGCGAGGAGGGTTGGCACCCCTCTTCGAGTTCATCCCCCCGCCGGCGTCTTGTTGAGCAAGATGCCTTGCCGCTTGATTCGATCATAATAAAAAGAGGGATCGGAGAGGAACTTCAACCGCGAATCCGAGCAACAGAAGTAGAGGCGGTCGCCGTTGTAGTCAGTGTAAAGGTTCCAGTTCAAGGGGTTGCCGGAAAACACGTCTACACTCTGAGTCTTTCCGGGCTCCCCGATGAGACCGCTTGTCGAGGTGCTGTTTGAAGCGGGGGAGTTAGCGGGCCGGTCACCGCACGAGGTCACGAGAAAAGAGAGAAGGATACAGACAGACGCT
>SRXB01000391.1 GCA_009724975.1 bacterium
AGAACGAATTCCATCTTGATGCTCCGTCTCAAATGGGCCAGATAATTTTCGGCGTAAAAGCGCCAATACTTTAGCTTTTTCGCCCAAGCGGGCGATTCGGGCAAAAATATGGCCCTTCATCGCTGAATCTTCTACCAAACAGGCGGATATGTCAATGGGCAAGGGGCTTTGGCGTAGTTTTGCGGCAAAAGGGCGGGTCGGAGGCAAAGGAAAAATGGGCAAGCGACTCCCAAGATCTTTATTGACCGTCGCTCACCCTCAAATTTGTTTTTTGGCGTACGCTAAATGTGGCCTTGCCTGTGGTAAAGAATCGCAATCGCTACCAGCGGAGCGATAAGACCGCAGAGAAAGGCCTCACTCAAAAGAAAATAAACGCCAGGATTCATCCCTTAAGCTCCTTGAATAGCATTGGCACCAAAAGTGCGACTGCGATTCCGATAATCAGGAAAACCATTGTTGTTCCCATCTGTGTTCTCCCATTTCCGAAAAGGGCCGAAGCCCCGTTGATGTGGCTCGGTTCTTTCCTGCCTGATTCGGCTTCGGCCAAATGGCGGCTCGAAGTCTGGGAGCTATGGTCATAAGCAATGAGCAAGGGGCGTGCCGGAATTTTTATCTGGCGCTAATATTGGCGACGGTGCCAAGTTCTTGATATTAAAGGATTAAATTGAGGGGAGGCGGAGGGGTGCAGGAGTTGGGTGACTAAATAAATATACATATCCCCTGTTGCAAAGGGGCTTTTTTGTTTGATATTTGCGCGTGCGGGGTGGCGTATAAATAAAAATACTCAAAGCATGGGCGTATTGTCTATTTTTGTTGACGTTATTCCTTTTCGGCGCGAATCGAGTGTTTTTTCATGAGGGAGTGGAAGTTGGGGCGCTTCATGCCGGTTCTTTCCGCCGCCCTTGTGACGTTGCCGCCGCAAAGGCGAAGGGCGTTGATCACGAAACCCCTTTCTATGTGGGAGAAGCCATTCTCAAGAAGGAGTTTTTTTGCCTCCTTCAGTTCTTTCAGGGTGGTGGGGACGAGGGAGGATTGCGAGATTTTCCTGTTGGGATGGAGATGCGCAGCAAGGACGGCGGAGTCGATCATTTCGCCGTCCGCCAGGATGAAGAGCCTTTCAATTACGTTTTTAAGCTCGCGCACATTGCCTGGCCACTCCCTGTTAATCAGGACGGTCAGGGCGTTTTCGGTGAAGCCTTCGATGCGCTTGCCGGTTTTTTTGCAAAAATGGCGGAGGAAATGGTAGGCGAGGCGACCGATGTCGTCTCTGCGCTCCCTCAGCGGCGGCAGGTAGATTGGGAATACGTTGAGGCGGTAGTAGAGATCTTCACGAAAAGTGCCGTCCTGCACCATCGATTTTAGCTCTTTATTTGTCGCGGTAACTATCCGTATGTTCGCGGCGAGTTCTTTCGAGCCGCCAACCGGCTTGAATTCGCGCATTTCAAGTACGCGCAGTAGTTTTGCCTGGGTTTCAAGGCTTAAGTTGGCGATGTCGTCTAAAAAGAGGGTCCCGCCCTCCGCAATCTCGAAAATACCGGGCTTGTCGGCTATCGCTCCGGTGAATGCGCCCTTGACGTGGCCGAAAAGTTCGCTTTCCAGAAGGCTCGGAGAGAAGGTGGAGCAGTCAACAGCGACGAATTGCTTGGTGGCGCGGTCGCTGTTGTTGTGGATGTAGCGGGCGAAAAGTTCTTTTCCGGTGCCGCTTTCACCGACGAAAAGAACGGTTGAGTCGGTGGGTGCCACCTTCCTCGCCTTTGCGAGCACATCCATCATTATGGGGTTATGGCCGATTATTTCGTGGGCGCTGACCCTTTTCACCAG
>SRXB01000392.1 GCA_009724975.1 bacterium
CTGAAGATTCGCGGCCCGGGCGACTTTCTCGGAACCCGCCAGTCGGGGCTGCCGGAGCTTAAAATCGGCAATATCCTCACCGACGGCGTCCTTCTTGAGCGTGCGCGGGGGGTGGCCGCCGAGCTTTTAAAGGGCGACCCCGCCCTCGAAGACCCGGTCAACTCGGTCCTTCGCGCAATCTTGCGGGAGGGGGGGCTTGCCAGAGCCTCGCTGGCCGCCTCCGGCTAGAAAAAGCCCAAAGCCCGTTTTTTTGGTAAACACCGTTACATTATTTCTTTTCCGCCGAAAAACCCCGCCGCTCCTTCCTAAAACCATTGACATGTTCCCTGCACAATGATTCACTAGCACAGTTTTGTAAAACAGGCGGCTGCCTTTTTAAGACACCCGATTGGAGGAAATCATGTCGGCAAAAATCATCAAGGGCGCACCGATAGCTGAAGAGATTCGCGCTGAACTTTCCAAGGAAATCGAAGGACTCAAGGCCAAGGGTTTCACCCCCAAGCTTTCCGTCGTCCTAGTGGGCGATGACCCGGGCAGCGTCTGGTACGCCAGAAACAAAGTGACCACCGGGGAGAAGATGGGCGCGGTTGTGGAAGTGACCGAGCTGGCCAAGGACACCCCCGAGGCCGACGTCGTCGCCCTCGTCAAGAAGCTCAACGCCGACCCCAACGTACACGGCATCCTCGTGGAGCTCCCCCTTCCCAAGCACATCAACAAGGCCAACGTAATGAACGCCATCGCCCCCGCCAAGGACGTTGACGGCGTAACCGCCGAGCAGCGCGGCTACGTTCTGGGCGACATGGAGAGCCTGGCCCTCGTACCCGCCACCCCCCTTGCCTGCATCGAGCTGGTCAAGCGTTCCGGCGTGGACATCAAGGGCAAGCGCGTAACCGTTGTGGGCCGCGGCGACACCGTGGGCCGCCCGCTTGCGATGCTCCTCCTCTCCAAGGGCCGCGACGCCACCGTTACCGTCTGCCACAGCCGCACCGCCGACCTTGCGGGCGCCTGCAAGGACGCCGACATACTCTTCGCCGCCGCCGGAGCGGGCGCCAACCACCTCATCAAGGCCGACATGGTCAAGCCCGGCGCCACCGTCATAGACGCCGCCATCAACGAGAAGCCCGACGGCTCCATCACGGGCGACGTCGACCCCGCCGCCGCCGAAGTGGCCGCCGTCATCACCCCCGTCCCTGGCGGCGTTGGCAGCCTCACCACCACCATCATCGTGGGCAACACAGTTAAAGCTCTCAAGCTCCAAAAGGGTTTGAATTAATTTTAAGGAGGGACCATGTCCATCTACGAGAAATCAATCAACGAGTACCTTGAGGTAGCCGCATCCGCCAGCCCCACCCCCGGCGGCGGCTCGGTCAGCGCCATAGCCGCCACCAACGCCGCGGCGATGGTCAGCATGGTCGCCAACCTCACCATCGGCAAGAAGGGCTACGAGGACCACCAGGAAGCGGCCGTGAAGATCGCCGCCGACGCAAACGCCCTCATCGCCCAGCTAAAAGAGCTCACCGCCCGCGACATGGCCGCCTTCGACATCTTCGTCCAGGCCTGGCGCATGCCCAAGGAGACCCCCGAGCAGAAGGCCGCCAAGGACGAGGCCAACGAAAAGGCCGCCCAGAACGCCTCCACCGTACCGATGGAGATCTCCAAGGTCTGCCTTGAGGTGATGAAGCTGGCCGTTGTGCTCGCCCCCTTCGGCAACAAGTCCGCCATCTCCGACGTGGGCGTGGCCGTCTACCTCGCCGAGGGCGCCATGAAGGCCGCGATGCTCTCCGTGGACATCAACATCCCCGGCCTCAAGACCAAA
>SRXB01000087.1 GCA_009724975.1 bacterium
AGAAGATATTTTCACCTCCTGGTATGAGGACAGGGAAAAAGTAATCGCGTCATGCGAGCAAAGATATCTCGGCCTGCCCCTCTCCTCCCGACCCGCGCCTCCAGATCCCGACGAGGCGGCCTCCATTCTGGCGAAAGCGGCCGCCGCCGACCCCCAACGGGCCTTTTCACCCTCCGAGTCGTCCATCTCCCTCATCGAGCGGATGAATTTCCTCGCCCGGCTGATCGAGGGGTTCCCGAAGTGGGACGAGGAGAGCTGGCAAAGGCTCATAGCCGATTACTGCCCGGGCCTTCTCTCCTTCGCCGACCTTCGGGCTCTCAATCTCACGGGGTTAATCGCCTCCACCCTCTCCGAACAGGAGCTGGCAACCCTGCGCAGGGAAGCTCCCGAGAAGGTTTTGGTCCCTTCGGGGCGCGAGGCAAGGGTGGATTATTCCTCCGAGGCGGGCCCCTCGATAGAGGCCAGGCTTCAGGAGCTTTTCGGCCTGCGGGAGCTTCCGCGCGCGGCCATGGGAAAGGTCCCGATAGTGGCGCGCATACTGGGGCCCAGCGGAAGGCCCATCCAGATAACCGCCGACATAGGGGGCTTCTGGAAAAACTCTTACCCGCTGGTGCGAAAAGAGATGCGGGGCCGCTACCCGAAACACAACTGGCCCGAGGACCCGCTGGCCGAGGCCCCGTCCCTTCGTTCGCTAAAGAAAAAGCCGTTAACGAAAAGTTAACTGGCGAAAAATTTTCCCCTTGCTATCTTTATCGTATGGAGGGATACTTTTTATTACCAATTTGGTTTTAATTTAACCTTCTGCCGAGGAGAAACGCCATGGGCATCGGCCAGTATGTAAAATCCGCCGACTGGAAAAATGAAAAACACGTTCCCGCCATCGACTGCACCGACAATTTCCAGCCCGACGCCGCCGAGGAGGTTGTCGTTACGGTAGGAAAAGAGATAGCGCACCCCAACACCCTTGAACACCACATCCGCTGGGTCGCCCTTTCGTTCGTGGGGGCCAACGGCATCGTGACCGAGCTTGGCATTGCAGAGTTCCTCGCCCATTCCGAGGGAGGCGCCCTCACCTCCTCCAAGGCGACCTTCACCGTGAAGCTCTCCGGCCCGGGAACCCTTATCGCGACCTCCTACTGCAACATCCACGGCCTGTGGGAATCGTCAAAGGAAGTCGCCGTCGGCTGAACGACTAAAAAATTATTCTCGGGGCCCCGTGTATTGCGGGGCCTTTTCTTTTGCGCCACAAAAAATTTGTTTTTGTGCCTTTGATGATATATTTTTCCCGTAAGTTTTGATTTCACAAGGGGCTGACCGATGCTTTGCTCCACCCACCCGACAATAGAGTCCACCGGGCTTTGCCACGACTGCAACAGGGCCATTTGCCCAAAGTGCGCCACGGCTGGCGAGAGCCCCGGCATAAGCTATTGTTTCCGCTGCGCCGCCGCCAGGGAGGCGGTGGCCGAGCATCTCTCCAAGTTCCCCGCAAACGGCCAGAAAAACGATTCCAAATCTTTTTGGGGACCCAAAAACACTTTGATATTCATCGTAATGCCAGCCGTGGTCCTCATAACCGTCTTGTTAAACCTCTCGGTAAATCCCATAAAAATCCCCACCTTCGCCACCGACGGCAAGCCGTCCTCCTCCATAGCGGTGGTCGACAAGGCGCTTCGCTCTTACGCCGCCGACAACATGGGGCGCTATCCGGAGAAGTTATCGGATCTGGTCGGCACAAAATATCTCCCGAGGGAGTTTCGAGCCGAGAACATAAGGGAGTTCGTTTACGAGGCCGACAGGGGCTACGGCGGATACAGGCTAAAGGGAGGCGGAATGGAGTTTCGCGGGGGGAACTACAAGTGATCTTTACCAAATCAGGGCAAGAGAGCCAAAGGGGCTTCACGCTCCTTGAACTTCTGACGGTGGTGGCCATCATAGGGGTTTTATGCGCCATAGCGGTCCCCCGCTATTTTCGGTATGTCACCACCGCCAGGTACGCGGTGATAAAAGAAAATTTCGACTACCTGATAAAAATGGAGGGGAGCTACTTCAACACCAACAACGGCTCTTTTTATCCCGAGAATGGCTCGGTCACCATTCCCCTTGGGGAGTCCAAGGTGCCGGAGCTATCCCTTGAGTTCACGCAGGAGAACTTCTGCGAGTTCACACTGACGGGCCACAAGGACACCTCCTCCTCGTACATAATCATCCAGGGGGAATGCCAGTCCGACATCAACGAGAACGGGGTGCCGGACGTTTTCCGCTACATAAAGACGGTCAACGGCGGCTTATCCACCACGGACTTTTACAGCGTGGATTGAAAGATCTCTGTTTCCGTAACGAAAAATGCCCGCGCAAAGCGGGCATTTTTGTTTTTCAGGTCTATCCTTTGGGCTTACGGGAGGCCCCATTGATAGTCGTAAGTCCCGTTGCCGTCGGCGTCGAGGTAGGCGACATTCCCGCTAGTGGAGTATTCCAGCTTCACCTTGGCGGAACCCGCGCCGGTTATGTAAATGAGGCCGCTACCGTAATTGTAGGAGTACTCGTAATAGACCCTCGGAACCTCTGTCACGATCTCTACGAATCCGTAATCACTGTGGTAAATGCGCCCGTCGATGGAGGTTACGGTGGTGCCGGAAAGCCCGCTCCACTCCTCCTCGTAGGCCAGATTGTCGTAGGCCACGGCGTAGGGGCCGCCGTTGGTGGTGCTGTTATGGGCGTAGGTCATGTCCATTGCGACGTTGTCTTTGTAATAGGTCTCGTCCCCCGCAACCGCGGCACAGACGTACTGGTGCGTCAGCCCCAGCGAGCCGTAGACGCGCTCCGAGCCGCTGGTCAGGTTGGTGAAGGAGATCTGCAGCTGCTCTGTCCCCTCCATCTCGTTTCCGCTGGCAAGGCGGTAGCTGAAGGAAATGGAGCCGCTCAGGCTGTCGGAGTAAAGGGAGTCGGAATAATCGTAGAAGGTAATAGAGCCTTCGAAGGCGGTTTCGCTGCCGGTGGCCGTTATCTCGCAATAGCCTGAGTAATCGCCGGGTATGGTCTCTGCGGCGGACCTTGAAGAACTGCGTATGACGGCGGCTATCCGCCTGGCCGAGGAGGCCGCCCTGGCGATATCGGCCTCGCCATCGCCAGCAAAACCCCTGAAGGGAATCAACATACCGCTGCCGTCGACGCCGACGACGCTGTCAGTCATCTCGGTGGCAACGGCGACTGTCGATATGTTGGCGGCCGTCACCTTCCCGAAATAACCAGGGGCAGGGCCGGAGGAATCGCCGCCTCCCCCGCCACCGCCGCAAGCCGACAAAAGGACCAGCGACGAGAGGAATGCGACGCAATGTAAGATGTTTCTGGCTTTCATGGCGGAACCTCCCTGGAAATTGCATAAACTAAAGTGGTTTTGAAAATAACGCACCCGGAGTAGTTTAACAATTTTACCCTCAGAGCCGCGATAGGGCAAAGGCTATCGCACCACGGCCCAAAATAACGCCCCTGCCCGCCCCCACCGTCGCCCTTTCGGTTCATCGTCCTTTATTCTCCTTGACTTGCCGCGCCTCTTTCGCAAAGGATTGGAGTTTGGAGTTTTCCAGTTGACAGAAGGGGGAAGGAGCCCGCTTTGGTGACAAAATCCATAGACGAGATCAATAAAAAAATACGCGAGGGCAAGTGCGTTGTGGTGACCGCCGAGGAGATGGTCTCCATAGTCGCCAGCGAAGGGGTCAAGGCCGCCGCGAAGAAGGTGGACGTTGTTACCACAGGCACCTTCGGAGTGATGTGCTCTTCTGGCGCATTTTTGAATTTTCACCACACCAAGCCCAAGATGAAGGCCTCCAAGGTCTTCATAAACGAGGTCGAGGCCTACGCTGGCGTGGCGGCGGTGGATTGCTACATAGGGGCAACCCAGGTGCGCGAGGGCGACCCGACCAACGCCGTCCATCCAGGACGCTTCTCCTACGGGGGCGGCCACGTCATGGAAGACCTTATAGCGGGCAAGGAAGTCACCCTGCGCGCCCTCTCTTACGGCACCGACTGCTACCCCGCCAAGGCGGTGGAAAAGCGCATGAAGCTCTCGGACTTTCGCGACGCCATCATGGTGAACCCCAGAAACGCGTACCAGAACTACAACTGCGCGGTGAACCTCTCTGAGCGCACAATCTACACCTACATGGGCGTACTTCGCCCGCGCATGGGCAACGCCACCTTCTCCACCGCAGGGGAACTGAGCCCACTGATGAACGACCCCTACTACCGCACCATAGGGGTGGGAACCAAGATTTTCCTCGGCGGCAGCGTCGGCGCGGTCACCTGGGCCGGAACCCAGCACGCGCCGAACACCCCCCGCAACGAGCGCGGAATACCCACCGGCGGCGCTGGGACCCTCATGGTCACCGGCGACATGAAGAAGATGAGCCAGCGCTACATGAGAGGCGCTTCGCTGATAGGCTACGGCACAAGCCTCATGGTCGGCATGGGAATACCGA
Source organism: bacterium (assembly GCA_009724975.1). Taxonomy (GTDB): domain Bacteria; phylum Desulfobacterota; class Deferrisomatia; order Deferrisomatales; family BM512; genus SCTA01. The sequence goes on from SRXB01000087.1 coordinate 4,476, forward strand.
TCCCAATCATCGACGAGGAGATGGCGTGGCACACCTCGGTCTCCAACCGCGAGATAACCTGCCCCGTCATCGACTACGGAAGCGACTACCCGCAGGCCACCGGCGGCCCCCTGGGCCACGTGAACTACGCCGACCTTTTCGCCGGAAAAATAACTGTGCAGGGAAAGGAGATACCCTCCACCCCGCTGGCCAGCATGCTTTACGCAAGAGAAATTGCCGACACCCTAAAAAACTGGATAAACGAGGGCTCCTTCACCCTGGGCGAGGCCCAGCTTTCCATGCCCTCGGCCCCTGAGCGAGCCAAGGTTCCGGAGCAGGGTTGAAGACGCGGGAAAACCGCTTTTACCGAGATTACTGCGCGGGAGCCGGAGTTGCCTTCCGCGTCGCCGTAAAGACCACCGACCTCTTCATAAGGGCCCAAAAGGACCTTTCAAGGGAGGCGCTGGCGTTGATACTGGCCGAAAGGGCGGCGATAGAAGCTGAAATTGCGGCCAATCCCCACTTCGCACCCTCGCTCGTCCCCCTTGCCGAGCGGGAAGGGGCCGCGCCGGTGGCGAAGATGATGTACCGCGCCGCGGCAATGGCCGATGTGGGGCCTATGGCGGCGGTGGCGGGCGCGGTGGCGCAAAGGGTCGGTATAGGGCTTAGGCCCCTCACCCCCTTCGTCATAGTGGAGAACGGCGGCGACATCTACCTGGACACGGGCCGCGAGACTCTGGTGGGACTTTGGGCGGGGAATTCCCCCTTCAGCGGCAGGCTCGCGATAAAGGTCGATTGCCGCGCGGGGCCGCTGGGGGTCTGCACCTCCTCCGCCACGGTGGGGCCTAGCCTGAGTTTCGGCATCGCCGACGCGGCCACCATAATCGCCGCCGACGCGGCTCTTGCCGACGCTATGGCCTCGGCGCTTGGCAACCGCATAAAAAAAACCTCCGACGTGGAGGTCGCGGTCGAGTGGGCGGCGGGTCAAAAGGGAGTTTTGGGGGCGCTGGCGGTGGCTGGCGACAGGCTTGCCGCCAGAGGCGGCATATCACTTGAGAGAATAGACTAAAAAGGCTGGACAACCATGGAAATTTCACGCAACGTCCTTTTGATATTCCCCCCCGAGGTCATGTACAAGCCGATAATCTACCAGCTTGTCAAGAACTACGACCTCGTCTTCAACATTCTTGAAGCCAAGATACTCCCACGCCGCGAAGGCCGCATAATCCTCGAAATCAGCGGCCCCGAGGAGGGAGTGGCGCAGGGTATAGCCTTCATCGAGGGCGAAGGGGTCATAGTAACCGCCATCGCCGACCAGACCCGCCGAAGCGAAGAGCTTTGCGTCCACTGCGGCGCCTGCACCGCCGTCTGCCGCCCGGGCGCGCTATATTTCAACCAGGCGAACATGCGGGTGGAATTCGACCCCCTAAAATGCGTCGCCTGCGGCCTTTGCGAGGGAGCCTGCCCAACAAAGGCGATAAGCGGCCTCAACATCGAGAGGCTCGGAAAAATCCTTTAAATACCGAAACCTTAAAGCTTTAAAAAGAGAAGTGAAATGTGCCAAGATGGAATAATGCACGCCCTTTTGGAGAGGCGCTCGATACGCCGCTTCACCCCCGACCCCGTGGGGCCGGAGATTTTGGGCGCGCTTCTGGAAGCCGCCAGGTGGGCTCCATCGGGGCTCAACAACCAGCCCTGGCGCTTCGTGACCGTTGAAAAACGCGAAAAACTCGACGAACTGGCCGGTTTCACGAAATATAATAAAATTCTAATAAGCTCAACCGCCGCCATCGCGGTCTTCATCGACACGGAAAAGATCTACCACCGCGAAAAGGACATACAGTCTATAGGCGCGGCGATACAAAACATCCTTTTGGCCGCCCACGGGATGGGGGTCGGCTCCTGCTGGCTGGGAGAGATACTAAATCGCGGCCCCGAGGTCGGGAAAGCCCTCGGCGCAAAGGAAAACCACGAACTGATGGCGGTCATCGCGCTCGGATTCCCCTTCGAGGAGGAGCTTCGCGGCCCCCGAAAGCGCGTCCCCCTCAAAGACCTCTTGATAGGAAGTTTTTAGGAGACCTTGATGATAATTGAAACGCTAGTCGTCGGCATGATACAGGCAAACTGCTTCATAGTCGGCGATCCGGTAACGAAAAAAGCGATAGTGATAGACCCGGGCGGCGACGCCCCCGTAATCGCAAAACGCCTGAAGGCGCTGGACCTTGAACCAACCGCCATCGTCATAACCCACGGCCACTTCGACCACGTGGAGGGCTCCGGCGAGCTCAAAAAACTCACGGGCGCGAAGATTTACGCCCACTCCGACGACGTTCCGCTCATAAAGAGCCTTCCCGCTCAAGGAATGATCTTCGGCCTCGGCGTCTCCCCAGCCCCCGCGCCGGACGTGGAGTTCAAGGACGGCGACGAGTTGGAATTCGGCTCGCTGAAGGCCAGAATCATACACACCCCGGGCCACTCCCCCGGCTCCGTCTCGGTAAAGGTGGAAAACCACCTCTTCACAGGCGACCTTCTCTTCGCTGGCTCGATAGGGCGAACCGATCTTAAGGGCGGCGATTACGACACCCTTATCCGCTCCGTCAAAAACAAGGTCTTCACCCTCCCCGAAGAGACTGTTGTGCACCCGGGCCACGGGCCCGACACCTCGATTGGCCGTGAAAAGCGCCTGAACCCCTTCTTTAGGTGAGATCATGGTAAAACACATGGAGATAATCCTCGGCGTAACCGGCTCTATAGCGGCCTACAAGGCGGTTTACCTCGCCCGCGAACTTGTGCGCCAGGGGGCCAACGTCCATGTGGTCATGACCAAGAACGCCACCGAGTTCGTCACCCCCCTCACCTTCCAGACCGTCACCGGAAACCCCGTCACCACCCAGATGTTCGAGCTTTTCTCCGGCTCCGAGATAGGCCACATAGCCTTGGCGGACCGCGCCCACATAACCGTGGTCGCCCCAGCCACCGCCAACATCCTCGGAAAGGTGGCGAACGGGCTGGCCGACGACTTCCTCTCCACCATGGTGATGGCTACAAAGGTTCCCGTCCTCTTCGCCCCCGCGATGAACACCGTCATGTGGTCAAGCCCCGCAGTCCAGCACAACGTGACAAAGCTTCGGGAGAGCGGCTACCACTTCATGGAGCCGGAATCGGGCGAGCTGGCCTGCGGCGTCGTCGGCCAGGGGAAAATGGCGGAGCCGTCCCATATAATCGAGAAGATAAAGATAGTCCTCTCGCAAAAAGACCTGATCGGCGAAGAGGTTCTCGTCACGGCTGGGCCGACCCTTGAGATGATAGACCCCGTCCGCTACGTTTCGAACCACTCCTCCGGCAAGATGGGCTACGCTCTCGCCCGCGCCGCCATAAGGCGCGGCGCGAAGGTCACTCTCGTAACCGGCCCGACCCTGCTGGACTTCCCCGTAGGCGCGAAGGTTATAAAAATAAAGAGCGCCCACGAGATGCACGAAGCGGTATTGAGGGAATCAAAGACCGCCTCAGTGGTTATAAAGGCCGCCGCCGTCTGCGACTGGCGCCCAACCGCCACCGCCGC
>SRXB01000393.1 GCA_009724975.1 bacterium
TGTAAATCTGCCCTTTCGCCTCTTGCGATGTATGGACTATGTGGAGGCGCGGGGAGAACCCCAGCTGTATAGCCTGCTGGGTAAGAGAATAGACTCCGGATATCATCGCCTGCGACGCTATTACGGTCGCCATAGCCGCCAGCGCCACCATCGGGTAAAGGAGAATTTCGGGAACGAGGCCGTAAAAGGGATTTGACGCCTTGAGCGGGTCCGAAAGAAGCATCGCGCCCTGACCGAAATAGTTCAGCACCAGCGCCGGAAGCACTATTGTGTTCCACGAAAGGCGTATGGGCTTTGCGCCGAAGTGGCCCATGTCGGCGTAGAGCGCCTCGCCGCCCGTAATGCAAAGAACCACCGAGCCGAGCACGATGAAGCCGTGAGCGTGGTGTATGGAGAAAAACTCAAGCGCGTAAAGGGGATTTATAGCCCTGAAGACGAAAGGGGCCTGCATTACGGATTTGAGCCCGAGCGCCGCTATGACGAAAAACCATATAAGCATTATGGGCCCGAAAACAACGCCGATTTTTTGGGTTCCGAAACTCTGCACGATAAAGAGGCCGAAAATTATCGCGCAGGTGAGCGGTATGACCAGGGGCCTGGCGGCTTCGGTGGCGACATTGAGCCCTTCCATCGCGGAGAGGACCGAGATTGCGGGAGTTATGATTCCGTCACCGAAAAGGAGGGCGGCTCCGAAGACTCCCAGCATGGTCAAAACGGCGGCCCTTCCCTGGCTTGTCCCCTTCGCCCTTGAATGCAAAAGGGCCAAAAGCGCGAAGATGCCGCCCTCGCCGTTGTTGTCCGCTTTCATGATGAAGAGGACGTACTTTAGGCTGACGACAACTACCAGCGACCAGAAGATCAACGAGAGGACACCCAGAATGTTGGCCTCGTTGACGGCTATGGCGTGGAGGCCGTGAAAGCACTCCTTGATCGCGTATAGGGGCGACGTGCCGATGTCGCCGTAAACAACCCCCATCGCGGCCAGTGCGAGCGCGGCGGTTTTTTGTCCGCTGTGTTGGGCGCCTCCGGTCATCGTTCTTCCCGCTCAAAGGCGATCGGCGTTGGAAACCCATCGACAATTTCAATCATTTTTATTCTTCGGCTCGTATTCTTTTCGCGCGCCAGGCCCTAAAGGCGCCAATTGCCATGGGCATTATAGATATGGCGATAATCATAAGTATAACCAGAGTGAATCGCTGACGTACGTAAGGAATGTTGCCGAAAAAATAACCCGCCAGCGCAAAGCCGTTAACCCATACGAGGGTTCCGCCGACGCTGTAGGCCAGGAATTTCGGATACTCCATCTTGCCGATTCCGGCGACGAACGGGACGAAAGTGCGGAAAATTGGCATGAAGCGGGCCACGAATACCGTCTTGCCGCCATGGATTTCATAGTATTTGTGGGTTTTTTCAAGGTAATCGCGCCTGAAAAGCCTGCTCTTGTCGTTGGAAAAAATACCCGGCCCGACGCGCCTGCCAATCCAGTAGTTGGTGGAATCGCCCAGAATCGCCGCGGCCATCAGCAAAAACAAAAGCAGGGCCAGATCCATCTTTCCTATCGCCGCGAAGGAGCCGGCGGCGAAGAGAAGGGAATCCCCTGGCAAAAAGGGCGTCACCACCAAGCCGGTCTCGCAGAAAATTACGGAGAAAAGGATAAAGTATATGTATGGGCCGTACTGGGCGATGAGGCTTTCCAGTTCGCGGTCCACATGCAAAAGAGAGTTCACGAGCGTAGAGAGAATTTCCATTCGAATCCTTCGTTTTCGCGCGGCCCTAAATATGCGCGGGCGCGTCTTGCGCGGCGACACAT
>SRXB01000088.1 GCA_009724975.1 bacterium
GGCGCTGGTAATCGCGGTAATAGCCTCGGCCTTCCTCCTCCGCAAGAAAATGCCCGCCGTCAGTCTGGGAATTATATGGTTTTTCGCCGGATTGCTTCCGGTCTGCGGCCTGGCCATGATCCTATCCCCCACCGTCATCGCCGACCGCTACCTTTACATCCCGCTAATCGGCGTCTCGATGGCACTCTCCTCGGCGGCGGTCTTCATCTACGAGCGCAGGCCGTCGACGAGAAACATACCGGCGCTGAAGGCCGTAGTGGCGGCGGTCATAATCCTCTCGGCCAGCTACACCACCGCCCGCGTCGATGTATGGAACACCGACGAGAGTTTCTGGAGGCGCGCCATAAAAGACGCCCCAGAGCTGACCATGCCTTATAAAAATTACGCCTTCAGCCTGGCGCGGGCGGGCAAAACCGATGAAGCTGAATCAAGGTTTTTGATGCTCAAGGCTATGGGAATCATCGACCCGAAGATAGATATAAACCTCTCCAAGATATACCTTGCCCGCAACGACATCGAGAGATCGGTTAAATATGCCGAAAACGCCCTGGCTATGAACGTTGCGGACTCTGGAACACTGGCATGGTACGGCTGCGTGATGCTTGCTAACGGCAACCTTGTCCTTGCCAGAAGGGCTTCAGAAAAAGCGTTGGAAGGGAATAAATATAACTATCTGGCGCTCGACAACATCGCCAAGATCGACCGCATCGAAGGGAATAATGGCGGCGCAAACTAAAAGGCGCGAGGCCGAAGCATGGCCCGTTTCATAAACATCCCCTCCTTCGCCGACGAGAGGGGAATCCTCTCCACCCTTGAAGGCGCATTGCCCTTTAGCGTGCGGCGCATATTTTTCATCCATTCGGTGCCGCAAGGCGCCAAGAGGGGCGGACACCGCCATCACGAAACCACCCTTCTCCTTCTTTGCGTCAGCGGCTCCTGCGAGGTGCTGGTAAAGCGTGAAGGAAATGAGAGGAGATTTCGCCTCGACCGACCCGACACCGGACTCCTTCTGGATCCCGAGGAGTGGCGGCTTATGGAAAATTTCTCCGAAGGGGCGGTGCTTTTGGCTGCGGCCTCCACCGCCTACGACCCGTCGGACTACATATGCGAACCAGCGTGACGAAAATCCCCTTCGAGGACCTCGGCGCGGTGACAAAACACCTTCGCGGCGAGCTGGTCGGGGCCTTTGAAAGAGTATTGGACTCGGGAATCTTCATCCTTGGTCCCGAAGTGGAGTCCTTCGAGCGCCTTTTCGCCGAAAAATTCTCGCTGGGCCAAGCCGTGGGAGTCGCCTCCGGCTACGACGCCCTCACCATAGCCTTCCTGGCGCTTGGGCTTCGGGAGGGCGAGGTCATAATACCGGCGAACACCTACATGGCGACGGTGCTGGCGGCAATGCGCGCGGGGCTCAGCCCGGTGCTGGTCGATCCCGACCCCGAAACCCTCCTCCTTTGCCCCGAGGGGGCGAGAAGGGCGATAACGGGTAAAACAGTCGCCATTTTGCCGGTTCACCTTTACGGGCTGGCCTGCGACATGGGTCAAATATCGCTTTTGGCGAAGGAGCACGGATTGAAAATGGTGGAGGATTGCGCTCAAGCTCATGGGGCGCGATTCGGTGGCCGGTTCGTCGGCGCGTTTTCCGACGCCGCAGCCTTCAGTTTTTACCCTACTAAAAACTTGGGGGCCTTGGGCGATGGCGGCGTGGTGGCCGTCGGCGAACCGGCGACAGCCTCACGTGCGAGAATGTTGCGCAACTACGGGGCTGACGAACGTGGAGAGGCCGTTGAAATCGGGCTTAATTCCCGCCTCGACGAATTGCAGGCCGCCATCCTGAAGGTCCGGCTTGCAAGGCTCGACGAAACGCTGCGGCGTAAAAACGAGATAGCCGCCGCCTACGACGCCGGGCTAGACAAGCGGATCAAAAGGCCCCTCCCCGTGAAAGGCTCCACGCCGGCAAAAAGTCTCTACCCCGTATTGTTCCAGAGGCGCGACGAGCTAAAAGAGCACCTCGCGGGCCTCGGCATAGGGGCAAAAATACATTACCCCACCCCGCCTCACCGCCACGGGGCGATAGCGCACGCGGTGAGCGGCGATTTTCCGGTTTCGGACCGGATAAGCTCCACCATACTCAGCCTTCCACTTTCCGAGAGGCTGACCGACGGCGAAGTGAAGACGATAATTGACGCCGTCAACGATTTTTGCGGCAAATAAGGGGGATAGATGTCGGCGATAAAAAAAGGGGTTATTCTGGCGGGAGGGTCGGGGACAAGGCTTTACCCGCTCACCTCATCGCTGAACAAGCACCTTTGGCCCGTTTACGACAAGCCAATGCTCTACTACCCGCTCGCCACGCTGATGGGGGCGGGTATACGGAACATCTGCATAGTCGGCTCGCCCCGCGACATCGCGGCCTACCGCGCCGTACTCGAAAACGCGGGCCGCTGGGGGATAAAAATCTCTTGCCGCGAACAGTCCGAGCCGTTTGGAATAGCCCACGCGCTGGGATGCGCCGCCGATTTTCTTGAGGGGGACGGCTCCGCGGTGATTTTGGGCGACAATTTCTTTTGCGGGGAGGAATTCCTCTACGGAAATATCCGCGCCTTTCGGGGCGGCGCTCTGGCCTTCACCCAGAAAACCCCTGAGGCGCGCCGCTTTGGCGTCATGGAGCTGGACAGGGACGGCAAGCCCGTCTCCGTGGTGGAAAAACCCCCCGTTGCGGACTCGGGGCTGGCTATAACCGGCCTTTACCTCTTCGACGGGGCGGTGGCCGACCATTGCTTCGCCGTGGGGGTCGCCGAGCGCGGGGAGATGGAGATTACCGACGTTTTGGCCCGCTACATGAGCGCCGGCGAGCTTTCAGCAGTGGTATTGGGTCCCAAAACCGGATGGATGGACATGGGGACGCCCGAAAGCCTCCTCCAGGCGGCGCTGGTGGTCAGGCAGGCGGCGCAAAACGACGCGGCGCTGATAGGTTGCCCCGAAAAAACCGCCTACAAAATGGGTTTCATCAGCAGGGAGGAGTTCGGGGCACTGATTTCCGCCATGCCCCCCTGCGAATACCGGCAAAACCTCCTGCGCGCGGCGCTCAGGATGGCCTCTTGACAGAAAAACGGCCCTTGCGAAAGCCAAAATGCGTCATGGTGACGGGCGGAGCCGGATTCATAGGCTCAAACCTGATTCGTCACATCTTTGCCGAAAGGCCGGAGTGGTTCGTGGTCAGCTACGACCTCCTTACCTATGCCGGCAGCCTCTTTTGGGAGGAAGAGAGCTTCCCTCGCGACCGCCACGCCTTCGTGCTGGGCGACATCTGCGACCCCAGCGGGGTTCTGGCGGCGATAAGAGAATACGGGGTGGATTTAATAATAAATTGCGCGGCCCAGTCGCACGTCGACAACGCGATAGCTGGGAGCGCCGAGTTTTTGCGAACTAATTTTTCAGGCACCGGTGTGCTCCTGGACGCGGCCAGGGTTGGCCGCGTCCCCTTTTTTTTACAGCTCTCCACCGACGAGGTTTACGGGGAATCCCAAGGGGAAATCCCTTTCGGCGAAGGAGCGCCCCTTTGCCCCAACAACCCCTACTCGGCCAGCAAAGCCGCCGCCGACCTCCTTTGCAGGTCCTATTCGCGAACTTACGGCCAGCAAATCGCCATAGTGCGCCCCTGCAACAACTACGGCCCGCGGCAGCACCCCGAAAAACTCATCCCCAAATTCATTTTAAAATCGCTCAAAGGCCAGCCCCTGCCGCTTTACGGCGACGGCTCACAAAAGCGCTGCTGGCTCAACGTCGACGACACGGCCTCGGCGCTAATCGCCCTGGCACAGAGCGGAGAGGCGGGCGAAATTTACAACCTTGGCTCGCCGTGGGAATTCTCAAACCTTGAAATAGCTAAAAAGCTGCTCCAAATCACCGGCAGGGAAGAAAGTCTTATAAGTAAAGTAGCGGACCGCCCGGGCCACGACCGGCGCTACCTCATGGATTCGTCAAAAATAACCGCCGCCACGGGCTGGCGCCCCTCGGTGGACCCTGAAAACGGCCTTTACAACACGGTCTTGTGGTACGGGGAAAAACTTCCGGAAATAGAGAAAAAAATCGACCTCTCTTCACTATAAATCAGGCTATCTGCCCGAAACCCTACTCAATCCCTCCGCCGCCCGCCCGTCGGAGGGGTTTTTCGAAAGCGCCCGCCGGTAATAATCGGCGGCGGCCCTAAAATCTCCCTCTCCCTCCAGGATGGAGGCATATTTCACCATTAATTCCGAATCGTTGGGGGCCAGGGCAAAGGCTTTTTCAAAATATGGCGCGGCCTCGGCCCTTTTCCCTTCGTACCTGAGGGCAAGGCCCGCGTTGAAGTGGGCGGCCGGATTTTGTGGGTTGTTCTCTATCGCTTTTTTGAAGGATTCCAAGGCTTCTTGGTAGCGCCCGAGCCTGCCCAAGGTCTCGCCGCGCTCCACCGGCGCGTAGGGGTCGAGCGGCCTAAGCGCCACCGCGCGGTCAAGCTCGGCCAGCGCATCAGGCAAGGAGCCGTAGCGGGCCAGCAGGGTCCCCTTCATGTAGCGCGCCTTGAAATGATCGGGCTTTCGCGAAATAGCACCGTCGAGACTTTGAAGCGCCAAGGGGATATTACCCGCCTCGTAGGCCGCGACCGCCATGTTGTAATGCGATTCGGGGTCTTCTGGCAGCATCGAGGCGGCCCTCTGAAAGGCCGCCAACGCCTCCTTAAGCCTTCCGGAGCGCCCAAGCGCCACGCCGAGGTTGCGATAGGCAAGCGGATCTAGAGGGTTTTTGTCAAAAGAGCTACGGTAAAGGCGAACCGCCTCGTCGTAATCGCCCCGCTCGGCGTTCGCCATAGCCAAAACCGTCTCGACATAGGCGGAAGGGTTTTCCCTCACCTGATAGGAGTAAAGGGTGAAGGTGTCTTTCCATAAAAGCAGCTGGTTGAAGGAGAGGGCCCAAAGTAGCGCCGCCAGAGCCGCACCCAAAAGAGCGGCTGGCTTTTTGGCCTTATCAAAACCTTCCAGAAGATAACCCGCCCCCCAAACCAGCGCCGCCATGAGTCCCAGGTGCGGTATGTAGGTGAAGCGGTCGGCGACCGCGTTGACCCCCACCGGCAAAATGCCGCAAACCGGCGCAAGCGCGGCCAGAAACCAGAACCAGCCGGCCGCCGCGGCCCCCAACTCCCTTCTTTTGACCCAAACCGCCAGCTTTATCGCCGCCAAAAGCGCCAAAATAGCCAGCGCCGCGCCCAGCCCCGCTCTTTTGAAAGCCAGCGAATCCTGAATGACAAGGTGAAAGGGCCAAAAGGTCTTTTGAAGGTAATGCGCGTAGGTCGAGGCCACCGTTGCGACGCGGTCGGCCAGGGGGGTCGAATAAATCGCCGCGCGCTGGGTGAAGAGGGTAGTCGCGGAGAAAAGCGCGGCCAAAAGGGCGAAGGGAATCTTCTCGCTTATTATTTTTCGCCACCCCGCGCTCTCAAGGCGGCGAAAGGGCCAGATGTCGAGGGTGAAAAAGAGGAGCGGGGCGACAACCAGCGCCGGTTTGGCCATCAAGCCCGCCCCAAGGGCGAAAAAACTCCACCAGTACCACTTTTTGGAGCGGTTTTTCACGTATTCGAGCCAAAAATTCAGGGAAAGCAGGAAGAAAAAGGCCGAAAGGAGGTCTTTTCGCGCCGTTATCCAGGCTACCGACTCCACCCTCAGGGGATGGAAGGAGAAAAGAGCCGCGGCGAGAAGGCTTTTAACGGTGGAGCCGGTCGCATTTTTCAGGAAAAGGTAGAAAAGAAGGACGTTGAGGGCGTGCAAAAGGGCGTTGGTCAGGTGAAAGCCGCCCGCGTCCATCCCCCAGAGGGAAAAATCCGCCATGAGGGAGAGCCACGTCAGGGGAATCCAGTAGGACTCGTAAACCGTAGTGAAGGCGGTCTTTAACCCCCAAAGAGAGAGGCCGCCCTTTACCATGTCGTTGTTTATTACGTATTCGGGGTCGTCTATTATCTGGAAAGAGAAGGAGCGCGAGGTAAAATAAAGGGCGAGGGTGGCCAGCGCGATTAAAAGCGCCGGAAAGAGGGGCTTTAGGCGGTTTTCGCAAAAATATGCCACGCGTTCTGACTCCTTTTGGCTTTAACGGGGCTATATTATCGGCAAGGTGAAAGAAAAGCCACCGGCAACCGATGCGAGGGCGGGTTCAATCGTCTTTTCCCAATGGCTACAGCTACTTACGCGTCAAAAGCACCTTAAGCCCCCCTTTTGCTTGCCCTTTTGGGTGCTTTTATGCGATTGTATTTGTTTGGCATGATTTGAACCAAATGGACGGATGACGATGCAAAGCTCTTTTTTGGCGCAGAAACTGCGAAAGATAATCATAGCGATAGACGACCTTATGCACTTTTGCGTGGCGCTGGTGCTTTTGGTCTGCGTCGTTCTGGTTCTTGCGCGGGCCGTCACCCACCTCGATTCAGACCTTGGCAACATCCTCCACACCGTCAACGACGTCCTGCTGGCCCTTATTTTTCTCGAAATACTCTGGCCGGTGGTTCGCTTTTTGCGCCGAGCGCCCTTCAAGCTGAACCCCTTCCTCTATGTAGGCATAATGTCCTCCACCAGAAGGATACTCATCATAGAGGCGGAGCACTCGGTTATGAACCGCGCAGTCACCGGCGAAGGCTCCGCCCTGGCGTGGCAGGTGCCGCTTGAGCTTGGCATAAACGTCGGGGTCATTCTCGTGCTCGCCATCGCGTTGAAACTCATCGGCGAAAAAGCCGACGACGACACGCATTGATTCCTTTCACTTTAAATCAATGAGAATTTTTTTCAGGGAGTAGAACTTACCGATGATTCCTCTGGCAAAAGACGCCTGGCCCTTCATAGCCCTACTGGGCGGCATAACCGCGGCCTTCTGGTACGCCGGTTGCGCTAGCTCCTCGGGCGTGCTTTACGTTTTCTCGGCCATCTTCTTCATGCTCACCCTCTTCGTATGCTTCTTCTTCCGCGATCCGGAGAGGAAGGTGACAAAGGGCGACGACATAGCCATATCGCCCGCCGATGGCCGCGTGCAGTTCCTCGAAGATATCGCCCACGACGACTTCATAGGCGGGCCAGCCAAGAAAATCTCCATCTTCCTCTCGGTCTTCAACGTCCACATAAACCGTAGCCCCATCGAGGGCAAAGTGGCCTATAAGGCTTACAGGCCCGGCAAAATGCTCCCCGCCTTCAAAAGCCATGCCTCGGAGGAGAACGAGCGCGCCACAATAGGCGTCGAAGGCCCCGCCGGAAGGGTTTTGGTGCACCAGATAACCGGCTTCATCGCCCGCAGGATAGTCTGCAGGCCGGAAGTTGGAACTCCTCTGGCCCAGGGCGAGCGCTACGGCCTTATAAAGTTCGGTTCCTGCACCGAGCTGATCGTCCCCGCCAGCGCCGAGGTTCTGGTAAATATCGGAGACAAGGTGGTGGGCGGACAAACCGTTTTGGCGAAGCTGAAAAAGTAACCTTCGGCCTTAGGGCAACCTCAAAAAAAGCGGCTTCGCATACAAAAGTGCGAGGCCGCTTTGATTTTGGAGCCACAAACTTGGAAATACTCGCCTCAATGCCTGAAAAGCTAAGCCCAGAGGCCCGCGCGGCGCTCCTTAAAAGGGCCGTGACACTCTGCGCCTTCACCGTGGCCTACAACCTCGTAGAGGGGGGTGTTTCGGTGGGGTTCGGCCTTGAGGACGAGACGCTGGCGCTCTTTGGCTTCGGCGTGGATTCCTTCATAGAGGTCGTCTCGGCCCTCGGCGTCTGGCACATGGTGCGAAGGCTCCAAAAAAACGGCGAGGAGCGGCGCGACGAATTCGAAAGGAACGCCCTTCGCATAACCGGCGCGGCCTTTTACCTCCTTGCGCTGGGGCTGTGCGCGACGGCGGCCCTAAACCTTCTCTCCGGAGAAAAACCGGTGAGCACCCTTTGGGGGGTGGCGGTTTCGCTAGTCTCCGTCGCCTTCATGTGGCTTTTGATAAGGCTGAAGGTCA
>SRXB01000394.1 GCA_009724975.1 bacterium
GTCACCTCGGGCGCGGTGAAGGTGTAGACTCCGAAAGTGGGTTCGGTGAGGGTGATGGAGGGGCCGGTGTCCTGAATCAATTGATAGAGGTAAACATACCCGTCGGAATCCGTCGTAGAGGTGGCGTCAACGGTAACCTGCGTCCCCTCGCTCACGGTAGTGGCGGGCGAAACGGTGTAACCGATGACGGGCGGCTGGTTGATGTGGTTGACGTAAACGGTTACCTGGCCGGTGCCCACGGCCCCCTGGTTGTCGGTGGCCGCAACCTCGAAGGTCAGGGCAAGGGGCTCGGAGACGGGGTTTGCGGGGGCCGTGAAGGTGGCGATGGCAGTGTCGGCTCCCACTAGGGTAACGCTCGTCCCCCCTGTTTGCGCCCACGACCACGAGACCACGGTTCCGTCCGGATCTACTGCCCCCGAGGCGTCAAGGCTGACCGCCGCGCCCTCGTCAACATTCATCGTAGGGGACACGAATACATTTGGAGGCTGGTTCGGCGGCAGATAGGTCACCGTCACCGAGTCGATTCGCGGCGATATGGAGGGAGAGGCGCTTCTAAGGTAGGCCTTCCACTGGAGGTCGGTGGAATATGCCGGGAATACGTATTCCTGGTCGGGAATGATTTTTTTGAACATTGTTCCGTTGGTCAGGTAAAACTCGACCGAGGTGTTTGTCGGCACGCTGCCGGTGAAGGAGAGAGTGGCCCTCGCGATGGTGTATGGGGCCGTAATCGGAGCCGAAGAGACGACGGCTGGCGGAGAGAAGGCGGGGAGGAAAATCTTGGAGGGGCCGTTGGTGCCGTTGCCCGCAATAATCTCAACGGTTCCGTCGGCATTCACATCGCCGTTAAGCCCACCGGACCAATCCTCGCTGCCGTAAGCCAAAACCACACCAGTCTGGCCGCCGAAGGCGCTGTTGAAGGGGTCGGTTGAGCTGGCGGTGTTGATGTAGGCCATCACCGGATAGTAAATGGGGTTTAGCGGGTCGTCCACATTGGGGGGAATGACCTGCACTATATCCATCCACCCGTCCTTGTTCACGTCGGCGCGGACAAGTTTCCCGCCCTGTGGTTCGGTGGCGGCGGTTACGTAAAGCGGGGAGACTCCGGTGAAGGGGTCAGCCGTCTGGTTGTTTATGTAAACAATAGTCTGTCCGTGGGTCTTGGCTACGATAAGGTCGGGGTATCCGTCGCCCGAGACGTCGCCGATGACGAGGTCGGAGGTGGAAAGGGTATCCACCCCTACGTCCAGCGGCGCGCCCGAGAAGGGGGTTGCGGTGCCGTTGTTCAGGTAGAGGCGGACCGGCCTTGAGTTCACGGGGTCGGCGGAATCGTAGCGGTTGCCCACCACCAGATCGAGCTTCATGTCGCCGTTGAGCTCCGCAAGGGCCAGCGAGGAGGTGAAATCAACCTGAGTTCCTATATTCTGCTCGGTGAAACCTCCCGCGCCGTCTCCGATATAGAGCTTATTTATCTGCGGAGTGTAGGTCTTGGCCTGCGTTAGCAGGTCAACGTAGGTCTTGCCGTTTCCCGCTATGAAATCGGTTTTGCCGTCTCCGTTAACGTCGCCAGCCACCATCTTGTTGGTGGATTCGCCGCCGGAGCCTATCGCCGTTGACCCGCCTCCGAAATAGCCTGTGCCGGAGCCGCCGTTTACGTATATGCGCTTGGCGCCGCCGAAGGTCGTTGAATTCAAGGGGGCTATCGAGCCGACGATGAGGTCTGGAGCGGCGTCGCCGTTGAAATCGGCTATGACGGCGGCTGTGGCTACATCGTTGGAGTCGGGGGCCGCGCCGCCGAAGGCTATTGAAGA
>SRXB01000089.1 GCA_009724975.1 bacterium
AAAGCCCTCTCCAGAGAGAAGATAAAAACCCCGCTGGGGGAATTCGACACCATAAAGGTGGAGCCCGAGATGAAGGGGGTAAAGGGAATCTTCGGCAAAAGCCCCGACGCACACATGTATATCTGGTTCACCGACGATGAAAAACGCCTGATGGTGAAGATGGTGAGCGAGGTCTCGGTCGGCTCCTTCACGGCACTTCTTGTAAAAGTTTCGTCGCCCGCTCCCCCCCCAGTTTTGCAACGAGCGCCCTGAACTCCTCCGGCGGCGGCGCGACGAACGATACGCGAGCACCCGTGGCCGGATGGTCGAAGGAAAGCCGGTAAGCGTGCAGCGCCTGGCTCTTTAGCGCGGTCAAAACCGCCCGCGCATCCCTCTCCATTATACCCTTTGCCCGTACAATTCCGCCATAAAGGGGGTCACCCGCCACCGGATGGCCCAGCGCGGCCATGTGGACGCGTATCTGGTGGGTCCTGCCCGTCTCAATCCTGACCTCCACCAGCGTTGCCCCCCGAAGGGGCGAGATTGCCCGCCACCTGCTCAGGGCGCTTCTGGAGCGGGGGGCGCTCACCGCCATCTTTTTGCGGTCGGCGGGGCTTCTCCCAATCGGCAGGTCGACAACCCCCTCGCCCGTGAGATTTCCCACGACTACGGCAAGGTAAACCTTCTCCATCTCGCGCGACTTGAATTTTTCCTGCAGGGCGCGGTGGGTTTTGTCGTCCTTGGCAACGAGAAGGACCCCGCTCGTATCCTTGTCGAGGCGGTGTACAATACCGGGCCTCAGCACCCCCCCCACACCGGAGAGATCCTTCACGTGGTGCAAAAGGGCGTTGACGAGGGTGCCCCCCCTGTGGCCGGGCGCAGGGTGGACCACCAGCCCCTTTGGCTTGGCGACGGCGAGAAGGTGGCCGTCCTCGTGGATTATTTCGAGGGATATGTCCTCGGCCTGCGCCGAGTCCGGCTCCGCCGGAGGGACAATCAATTCAACCACTTCGCCCCTGACGACCTTCTTTGAGGGCCGGGCCGCCTTGCCGGAAATGGTCACCAAACCATCTTCCATAAGCCTTTGGATACGCGAGCGGGTGAGGTCCGGCGCGTTTTGCGCCAAAAACCTGTCCAGCCTCTCGCCGCTTTCTGAAACCTCGATTTTTATTTTGTTAGCTTTCAAAGATTGCGTTTCCCCGAAAAGGAATTTAAAAGGTCTTTGTGGATTGATTAAAAAGTATCGGCCAGCGCGCTTTTTCAAGTCAAGCGCATAGGGCGGCCAGGGAAAGGCAAATGAAACTTAAATTCACCAAAATGCACGGCCTGGGCAACGATTTCGTCCTGGTGGACTGCCGCGAGGGCGATCCGGGCAACTGGCCGGAACTTTCGCTGAAAATCGCCGACCGCCATTTCGGCGTAGGCTGCGACCAGATTTTGCTTTTGCGCGATTCCGACCGCGCCGACTTCAAGATGGATATCTGGAACTCGGACGGCACAAGGGTCGAAATGTGCGGCAACGGCATAAGGTGTTTCGCCGCCTACCTTAAGGACAAGGGGCTGATAAACGAGTTCGAGGCCCGCATAGAGACCATGGCGGGATTGCAGGTCTGCAGGCTGATGGACAACCTCGTCGAGGTGGACATGGGCGAGCCGGAGCTTGAGGGCCGCCGCATTCCCGTGGATGCCGACGGATTCGTTAGAGAGTTCCCCATATCGGTCGATGGGGTGGAGGTGCTGGTCACCTGCGTCTCCATGGGAAATCCCCACGCGGTGGTCTTCGTGGACGACGCCGGGAGCTTTCCCGTGTCCGAGCTTGGGCCAAAAATCGAAAAACACCCCTTCTTTCCCAAAAAAGCCAACGTGGAGTTCGCCGAGGTCAAATCCAGAAACGAGGTGCGCATGCGGGTGTGGGAGCGCGGCTCCGGAATGACGATGGCCTGCGGAACCGGCGCCTGCGCGAGCGCGGTCGCCGCCTTCTGGACCGGCCGCACCGACCGCGAGGTTAAGGTGGCGCTGGACGGTGGAGACCTCAACATAGTTTGGGAGGCCGAGTCAAACCACGTATTCATGACCGGCCCCGCCGTAACCGTCTTCGAGGGGGAATTTTTCCTCTAATCGGCGCGCAGGTCCTTGACACGGGCGCGCACGGTGGCTATTTATCGCCGTCACGCGGAATTTTTGCAATAAATCCCTAATCTTCTGGCTGGATTATGAAAAACGACTATTACCAGACCCTTGGCGTGGAAAAAACCGCCTCGCTGGACGAGATAAAAAAGGCCTACCGAAAGATGGCCCTGAAATACCACCCCGACCGCAACCCGGGCGACAAGGAGGCCGAAGAAGCCTTTAAGCAGTGCGCCGAGGCCTACGAGGTGCTTTCGGACCCCGAAAAGCGCAATATGTACGACCAGTACGGCGTCGACGGGCTCAACCGGCAGGGCATGCACCACGGCTTCGGCAACGTGGGCGACATCTTCGGGGCCTTCGGCGACATCTTCGGCGATATCTTCGGCGGCATGGGTTTCGGCCAGCAGTCCAGAAGGGGTCGAGACCTGCGCCATGAGATAGAAATCAGCCTGAAGGAAGTCATCGAAGGAGGGACGCGCAAGGTCAAGGTGCGAAAACCCGCTCCCTGCCCCGAATGCCACGGCAGCGGGGCCGCCAGCCGCGAAGACATCGAGCACTGCAAGCCCTGTGGGGGAAGGGGCTCCGTAACCCGCTCCTTTCGCCAGGGATTCGCCACCTTCCAGACCTCGGCACCCTGCTCCGACTGCGGCGGGAAGGGCAAAAAGATTAAAAAGCGTTGCCCCGAGTGCGAGGGGTCGGGGATGAAGCGCATGGAGAAGGTTGTGACGGTGGAAATCCCGCCCGGGGTGGAATCAGGACAGCAGGTGCGGATTTCAGGCGAGGGCGAACAGATTCCAGACGGACCCGCCGGAGACCTTTACATACTTCTTCGCGAAACGGAGAACGAAAGGTACGAGCGAAAGGGGTTGAACCTCTTCGCCCCCCTTCATCTGGAGCTGGCCACCGCAATAAACGGCGGAGCGGTGGAGATCGAAGGCCCCGAGGGAGAACCCCTTAAGGTAAAAATCGAGGAGGGCGCGCAGTCGGGGACGGTGAAGCAGATAAAGGGCCGCGGGGTTCCCATGCTCCACCGCAAAAACGCCCGAGGAGACCTCTTTTTGCAGCTTCTCGTAAAGACGCCCACGGGCCTTTCCAAGGAGCAGAAAAAAGAGCTTAATTCCGCCCTCGAAAAGTTGCCTAAGGCGGAAGGAGCCACCGCCACCGCCGCCAAGGGCTGGAGGGAATGGTTTAGGGAGAAGCTCTCCTAACCCCGTCAGCGCGGCCTTTCCCCGCCGGTGTCCAAAAGGACCTGCCTCTCGAAATCGCTCGGGTTGGTCGCAGCCGAAAGCGCGGTCTCGTAGGAAATCTTGTCCTCCTTGAAGAGCCACATCACATGCTGGTCGAAAGACTGGGTCTGGTAGGAATCGTTCCCCTGTTCCAGGATGTCCTTCATGTGGAAGGTCTTCATCGGATCTTTTATGCACTCCTCCACCGTCTTGGTCATGCGCAGTATCTCGCACACGGGAAGCCTGCCTTTACCCGTCTTCACCGGCACCAGGCGCTGGCTTATGGTGGCGACGAGGTTCTCGGCTAGCCGCAGGCGCACAAGCCCCTGCTTTTCAGCGGGAAAGACGCCTATAAGGCGGTTGATGGTCTTTTGGGCGTCGGTGGTGTGAACGGTGGAGAAGACCAGGTGCCCCGTCTCCGCCGCCCTAAGGGCGATATCTATCGTCTCGGTATCGCGCATCTCGCCAACGAGTATTATGTCCGGATCCTGGCGAAGCGCCGAGCGCAGGGCGGTGTTGAAGTCGGAGGTGTCTAGGCCTATTTCGCGCTGGCTTATCGATGCCTTCTTGTTCCTGTGCATGAATTCCAGCGGGTCTTCGATTGTGAGGATGTGGCATTTGCGGTTCTCGTTCACGTGGTCTATCATCGCCGCCAGCGTCGAGCTTTTGCCGCAGCCGGTGACGCCGGTGACCAGTATCAGACCGCGCTCCTCTTCGGCAATTTTCTTAAGCACCGGAGGGAGGCCAAGGCCGTCTATGGTCGGTATGTCGAAGGGTATGGCGCGCAGGATAAGCGCGACGGTGTTTCGCTGGCGAAAGATGTTGACGCGAAACCTGCTCACCCCCGGTATCGAGTAAGAGCCGTCCCACTCCCTCACCTCCTTGGCGTTTACGGGCGGGTAGGAATTCTCCAGAATCGTGGTGGCTATGGCTATGGTGTCGTCTGGCGTTAGCACCGGGCTTTTCGCCTCAAGGAGCTGACCGTTTATGCGAAGCAGTATCGGCGCGCCGACCTTGAAGTGAACATCGCTTGCGTGAGACTGGTGCGCCAAACCAAGAATCTTGTGGAAGACTTCCTTGTCCATTTATCCCTCTTTATTGAGCTTTATTTGAATTTTGGGAATATACTGACTGTCATCATACTCTAAGGCGTTTACAATCAAAGGCAAAACAAAAACTTATATCGGCGAAGCGGCCCAATATGTTTAGTGAAATCATCAAAAAACAGTCGGACTACGCGCCTTGAGCGGCGGCTGGGGTTGCCCGCACGAAGCGGACGGAATCTGCAAGAAAAGAGAGGCCCCCTGCGAGCCGGGCAAGGAGGGGTGCGTCCTTTGCGAACGCATGGCTAAGGCCAAAGAGGAAGGCAAAAAGGAAAATGGCGAAAAAAAATGAGGGCGGGGCCAAGGTTCTGAAGTCCGTTTCGGGCGCGAGGGCCGCGGGCGTGCGCCTCGACCTTTACATGATAGGCGCTTTCGACTCCCTGAGCCGCAAGCAGGCCAAAAAGCTACTTGACGGGAAAAAGGTCTCGCTCAACGGCAAGATAGAGATGATGGCCTCGCGCATCGTCAACGCGGGCGACAGGGTCGAGGTGCGCATCGACCCGCCGAGAGAGGCGCCCGTGCCCCCGCAAAAACTCGACACCCTCTTCAAGGACGAGCATCTGCTGGCGGTTCTGAAGCCCCCCTTCATACCTTCCGGCGAAACCAAGGACCCGGGGAGGCTCACCGCCGAAGTGCTTGCGAAAAAAGCTCACGGCGCGGGTCTCAAGCTCCTCCACCGGCTCGACCGCGACACCACCGGCGTCCTCCTTTTCGGCCTTACGGGGGAGTCCTCGGCGGCGGTGCTGGCGGAATTCAAAAAACGAGAGGTGAAAAAAACCTATCTGGCGATAGTTGCGGGCAAGCCGCCCCAGACTTTCGAGGATTCGCGCCACCTCAAGGAGATTCCCGGGGGGAAAGTGGCGACGGTGATGAGCGGGGGGCTTCGCGCCTTCACCACCTTCACAACGCTGGCGGCCGCGAAGGGATGCGCCCTGATCGAGGCAAGGCCGGAGACCGGAAGAATGCACCAGATTCGCGCCCAACTCTCCGCAAGAGGCTATCCCCTGCTTGGGGACTCCCTTTACGGCGGCGCCCCGAGGGTGCGGCTTGGCGAGGAGGAAATCGAGGTCCCGCGACAGATGCTCCACGCGTGGAAGCTATCCTTCGTCCATCCGGCGACGGGCCTGGAGGTTGAGATAGTGGCTCCGGTGCCCGAGGATTTCAGGGAGCTGACCAAAACCCTCTTCGGGAAAACCCCCTGGGGCAAGGGCTAGACGCCTCGCTCGGCGTCGGGCCACAAAATCTTATGAAGCTGAAGCTGAAAGCGGGCGTCCAGACGATCGGCGGCCATCCAGCCCGCCAAAAGCGCGGGCTCGGCACCTCCCGCGGGCGATAAGGTCACGAGGCATCTCCCCCTGATCCGTTCGCGCATTACCTCTTTGGCCCACTGGTAATCGGCGCGGCTCGCCACCACCATCTTTATCTCGTCGGTGGCCTTGAGTTTTTCTATGTTCGCCCAAAGATTCCTCTCGCTCATCCCCGAAGAGGGGGCCTTCACGTCCATGACTATGTGGACCGCCTCCGGAACATCGTCTATGGGCAAAGAGCCGTTGGTTTCAAGCAAAACCCTCACCCCTTCGGCCCTTGAGAGCAATTCAAGGAGCTCTAGCGTCCCCTCCTGCACAAGGGGCTCCCCGCCGGTCACCTCTATCATGGGCGCGCCGAGCGAGAGGGCTTTTTGCGCGATCTCCGCAACCGCGATCTCCTCCCCGCCCGTAAACGCGTAGCGGGTGTCGCACCAGGCGCAGTCAAGGTTGCAGCCCGAAAGGCGTATGAAGGCGCAGGGGTAGCCCGAATAGTGGGACTCGCCCTGTATCGAGAGGAAGATTTCGCAGACTTTGAGCTTTTTCATGGCGCAAAAACTACCACGATGCCGCGCGCCAGGCAACGCGCCCTTTTATTTTGCCCCGTTTGGCGGCAAAATCATCATCCATGAACATCGCCGATTTCCTGGAAAACCTTACCCCCCAAGAGGGCCGAAGGCCCGCCATAATTTACGGCGGGAAAAGCCTCTCTTTCGCGCAACTCGGCTCGTTGTCGGCTGGCGCGGCTAAGGGCCTTGATTCCCTTGGAATCAAAAGAGGCGACCGCGTCGCCCTCTTTCTCTCAAACAGGCCGGAATTCATAGCCCTTTACTACGCATGCCAGCTCCTGGGCGCGATTTGCGTCTCCATCTCCTCCGCTTCAAAGGCCGCCGAGGTCGCCTATCTTTTGAAAGACAGCGGCGCGAAGGCCGCAATCACCGAGGAAAAGCTCCTGCGCCACTTCCCGCACAGGGAAAAAATGCCAGCGCTGGAAAAGTTCTTTTCGGTTGACGGCAACTCCTGGGGCGGGCTTCTTGGCGAAGGGTATATCGAGGCGACGGAGATGGAGAGTGACGACGGCGCGGCGATGATCTATACCTCGGGGACGACGGGAAGCCCCAAGGGGGTCCTGCTGACCCACGGCAACGTCATCTCCAACACCGAGGCGACGGCGCTGGTCTGCGGCGTTCGCCCCGAAGACCGGACAATCTGCTTTTTGCCCATCTACCATTCCTTCGGGCAAAATTTCATCTTCAACACGGCCCTACGCTCGCGCTCGACGCTGGTGCTGCACCAAAAATTCGACCTCGTCGAAATCCTAACCTCCCTTCGTGAGAACAAAGTCACCCGCTTTTGCGCCGTCCCCGCCATCTACATAAAAATCCTCGCCGATCCCGGGGCCGAAAGCGCCTTTAAGACGGTGCGCTACTGCTTCAGCGCCGCCTCGGCGATGCCCCGCGAGGTTGCAAGGCGCTGGAAGGAGAGGTTCGGCCTTGATATCCACGAGGGCTACGGGTTAACGGAGTCCTCCCCCTTCGCCTGCTACAACCACGCCCAAAAAATCAAAACCGGCAGCGTGGGGACGCCCCTGCCCGGAGTGATGGTGAAGGTCATCGACTTTCGTGGCCGCGAGGCGGGCCCCGGCGTTCCCGGCGAACTTCGCATAAAGGGCCCCAACGTAATGAAGGGCTACTGGGGTCGCCCCGAAGAGACCAAAAGCGCCATCGAGGACGGCTGGCTGCGCACCGGCGACATAGGCTACATGGACGAAGAGGGGTATTTCTACCTCATCGACCGCCTGAAAGAGATGATTAACTGCTCGGGACTCAAAGTTTGGCCCCGCGAGGTGGAGGAAGCCCTCTACACCCACCCCATGGTGCGCGAATGCGCGGTTGTGGGCGTGCCGCACGAGGTTTACGGGGAGACGGTGAAGGCGTTCATCGTGCCAACCCGAAAAGAATGGGCGGGCGAGGGCGAATTGCGGGAGCATCTCGCCAAAATCCTCTCCGATTACAAAATCCCCCGCGTTTTTGAATTCATCCGTTCGCTCCCCAAAAATCCGTCGGGCAAAATCCTAAAAAGGATACTCGCGGGATAGGATAACCGTTGCATTTTTCGCCGTTTAAGGCGATGCTTTTCCTTCTTTTTCGGCAAAAAATTTCCCGATAGCGAGGAATTGATATGAAAGAGGTCCTTTCAGGAAACGAGGCCATAGCGCGGGGCGCTTGGGAGGCGGGCGCAACATTCG
>SRXB01000395.1 GCA_009724975.1 bacterium
CCCTGGGCTCCGCCTCCACCTTCACCTCCACAACCCTTGGCACCTCCTGTTTCGGCTCGGGCGCGGAGTTTTCCTTAAGAAGGCCGCGGGGCGGCAGGGAACCGAAATACCTTTCCATCAGCGAGAAAAACTCTTCGGGATCGAAATTGCCCACGCAGACCGCCACGGCGTTGTCCGGCCCGTAAAAATCGTTGAAAAAACGCCGCGCCGTCTCTATGTCGAGCAGGTCCAGCTCCTCGGGCAGGCCAATTATGGGATTTTTATAAGGATGGCGCAAAAACGCCGCCTTCATCAGCTCCTCGTAGAGAATCGCGCCGGGCTCGGACTCCCTCCTCGCCAGCCTCTCCTTCTTCACCACGTCGCGCTCCACGTAGTATTCGCGCAATATGGGAGTCCTCATCCTGTCGGACTCAATAGCGGCCCAAAGCTCAAGCCTGTTGGAGGGGAGTGAGATTATGAAGCTGGTCAAATCGGTAGTGGTGAAGGCATTAAAGCCCGTGCCGCCGTTGCGCGAATAAATGGCGTCTATCTCGTCCTTTACTATGAACTCCCGCTGGCTGGCGATGAGCGCATCCAGCTCGCCGCGAAGCCTTAGCGCCTCTTCGCCGGAGCCTTTTGCCCCCTTCTTCAATTCAAGGTCTAGCTTTTTGCCCACACGCTCCACCTCCTCAAGGATGGGGCGTTCCTTTTCCCAGTCCGAGGTGCCAAGCTTTTGGGTCCCCTTGAAGAGCATGTGCTCAAGAAGGTGGGCTACGCCGGTGAACCCCTCTTTTTCGTCGGCGGACCCTGCCCTGAAGGTCATCTCAAGGGTGACCACCGGCGCGCCGCTTCTGGGCAGGGCAAGGAGCTTCATGCCGTTTGAAAGCCTTTTCTCCAGAACGCGGCCAGACAAATCGCCCCCCGCCGCCAAGGCGAAGTGCGGCGCGGCGAAAATAAGAGCCAAAAGCGCCACCGAACTTTTGCCAGCGGCCCCGACTTTTGAGATAATGTGTTCAATCATCTTTTATCGCGCCAAAAACGTTAAAGATTCAAAGCTAACGCAAACCAGCAAAGGGAGCCCTCCCCATGACCAAGGTTATAAAGGCCGAAAGCAAAAAAATCGCCGTTAAGGCAATGGCCGAGCGCATTTTGGCCGCCAGGGGCGACGAGCGCGAAACCCTGCTGGCCGAGTGCGACGAAATTGCCGCCGTGGTGCCGCTCCTTCCGCCGGAGGAGCTTTTGTTCACCCTGCGCGAGGCCGACAGGGACGCAGCCGTCACTATACTTTCCCACGCGCGCACCGCGCAACTGCAAGCGATGCTGGACCTGGAACTTTGGGACAAAGACCGCCTGCGGCCCGAAAGGGCGCAGTGGTGGGTCCTGCTGATGGAGGAATGCGGCGAAAAACCTCTGGCCAAATGGCTCAAAAACATCGACTACGCAGAACTTTCCGTCCTTTTCGCCCCGCTCGCCAAGGCCTCTTTCCAAAACGAGGAGGGCGAGCCCCCGGAGGGCGGCGAGGAAGAAGCCAGCTTCTCGCTGGATGGGGTCCACTTCTTCACCGTTCCCGCCAAAATAGAGCCTGCGGTGCGAAAAATCCTCACCATCCTTCGCATGGAATCGCACCAAAAATACCTGCACGTCCTTGAGACGGCCCTGGTAGGCTTCGACCCGGAAAAGGAGGAGGAGGCCTTCGCCCTTCGCAACGTGCGCATAGCCGAGCTCGGCTTCGTGCCCTTCGAGGAGGCGCAGTCAATCTACCTGCCAATTTCACCCGAGAAATTCTGGTCAGCCGCGCCCAAGGCCGACCCCGACGTGGAGGGA
>SRXB01000090.1 GCA_009724975.1 bacterium
CTCCTCCTTAAGGCCAACATCGCTTTCGCGCCCCTCTTCTGGCTTGCGTCGATGGCGGTCACGGGAAGGAAGAGAGAGCTTAAGGAGACTATGGCGGGCGGCGCCTTGGGAGCGGCCCTCGGCCTTTTATGGGGCG
Source organism: bacterium (assembly GCA_009724975.1). Classification (GTDB taxonomy): domain Bacteria; phylum Desulfobacterota; class Deferrisomatia; order Deferrisomatales; family BM512; genus SCTA01. The sequence continues at coordinate 137 of SRXB01000090.1, forward strand.
GGTCTTTTTTCGGCGAAGCCTCGATATGGATCGATTGGGCCAAGCGCATAATTTCCTACCCGGTCCTCCATTCCCGCCTGATTGACAATAACTTTTCACTTTCGGCGATTTTTTACCACCACTGGGAAATCGACATCTCGACCGTCTCTCTGCTGGCCGGGCTATGCCTGACCGGATGGGCTGTTTTGCGCCTTGCGCGGCGGCAAAAGGAGTCGCTGCCGGACAAAGAGGCTCCTTTCCCATTCATTTATGACATACAAACTTTGTCGCTGGGCCTGGTGGCGGGGCTTCTTTCCTCGAAACTCCTGTGGAACCACTACCTAGTACTCGCCCTCCCCCTCTACCTGATGTCCATCGGGGAAACGTTGGGCGACGACGCGCGCCACAAAACAAGCCTGGTCGCAGGGGCGGCGCTTTTATGCAATTCCCTGTACTTCAAGAGCCTGCCGATAACGCCGACCGCCCTTCTCAACCTCGCCGGGCTTTGCGCGATTTTCGCAATAGGGGCCAGTCGGCCCGCCCTCTTGGGAACAAACCCCGCCGACAGCCAAAACCAAGAGCAAAAGGCGCTCCCTTCCCCTTGACAACCGCCACGGCTTTTGGGTAGTCTCTACACTCCCAAGGCGCCATGGCCAAGTGGTAAGGCAGAGGTCTGCAAAACCTCCATCCCCAGTTCAAATCTGGGTGGCGCCTCCAGCAGATAAATCCAGTCGTAGCGGCTGGTTATGAAATGAAAAAGGCTTCTCGAAAGAGAAGCCTTTTTCATGTGTGCCGACAGCTCCGCGTCAACATTTACGTAGTCAATTGATTATTCTGGCCGCTATCTCCCTGCTTTCGGGCGACGGCTCAACGCCGAAGGAGGCGGAGAGCATCTTTTTGAGGCGCAGGAAGGTTTCCGCGGCCTCGGAGGCCCGCCCGAGGCGCGACTGGCAACGCATCAGCCCTATGTAAAAGGGCTCGAATCTGTTGTTTAGCTTTATCCCCGAAAAATACCATTCAGCTCCGGCTCCCCAGTCCTCCCTCGCCTCAAGGGCCCTTCCTCCGGCGCAGATAGAGGTCCGGATCGAGTCTTTTAGTTTTTCCCTCGCCCCCACGAAAACCGGATCGCTTGCATCGCCGCCCAGATAAGCCCCTTTAAAGAGCGAGCAGGCGGCCTCAAGGTGGCCGAAGGCTATCTGCATCTCTCCGCTTCCGGCGAACTCCACAGCTTTTTTGAGATGTTTGCGAAAGGCGGCGGCGTCAATCCAGACAAGTTTTGGACTGAGGGAGAGCCACCCCTCCTCGTGGAGGAGGGCGTCCTTTTCCTCAAGGAGGGCGCGAAGGCGGTGGACGGTGACGTTAAGGGCCTGCCGCCCGGCGCAGGAATCGGAATCCGGCCAAAGGGAGGATATCGCCGTCTCGTCGCTGATGTGGCCGGGGGCGACGGCCACCAGGAGTTTCAGCAGCTGTATGGGTTTTTTCTGGACCTTGCCGTGAAAGATTACGGGCTTGCGGTGCAGTTCTATCTTTAGCGGGCCGAAAGCCCTCAGCCTTACCGCCCAGGGCCAATCCTCCACCTCCTCTGGCGGGCTTGAGGAGGAAAGGCCCCTGAATTCCACGCATCCGGCGGCGTATTCGCTCTCGATTCCAAGGACCATCGCCTCCCTCAAAAGCGCCGACATGACGCTCGCGCGCCAAAGGGGAGTATTTACAAACCCGTGTCTGCGGCCCAGCAGCAAAGCTTTTCGCAACTCCACCCTCATCGGCTCCCTGGCCTTTTTGCGGTAGTGCAAAAGGGCCAGGGTGAGGCGCGCCGCGAAGGTTATGAAGGGAACGCCGCCCAGAACCGACTCGCTGGCCACACCCTCGGCAATTTCGCGGGCCTCGTCGAACTTGCCGTTCTCAATGAGCGCCTCCGCCCTCAAAAGGAGCGAGTTTTGAATCTGCTTGAAAGAGCCGGCGGCCCGCGCGAAATCAACCGCCTCTCCAGCGTGTAGGAGCGCCTTGGCGTTTTTGCCCGAGCAAAGCGCCTCGAAAGCCTTCAGATATGCGAGCGCCGCCTTGTTCCACCCCAATCTGGCCGCCGGAGAGCTTTCCATGCTCTTTATGTATTTTCCCGCCAGCTGTGGGTCGCCGCAGGTCAAAAAGCACTGGGCCATCTGCGCCATCAGCCTGAAATCGAATATCGCCACGCCGCTTTCCCGCGCGAGGGACAGCCCCTCCTCGCCCCTAGCCGCACACCCCTCGCTATCCGCGGCCACATTGGCCTGGACGGTTTCTATAAGCTTCAGTGTCAATGCAAGGACCGGCACAAGCGGCGCCCTCCTGTGCAAGGCCCTCAGCTCCTCCATAGCCACCTCCGCCCTTGGGAAGTTGCCGCGAAGCTGGGCGTCCAGCGCCTCGTAATAAAGGACGAAGGCCGAAAGGTTGGGGTCCTCGAACCTGCGGCTCAGCGTGAGCGCCTTATTGCGCCACTTCCCGAAATCGGGGTGGCCCGGGTTTCTCATTATCAGGGCCAGGAACATTCCGGCGGTGACCCTAGCCTCCACCAGCCCGGGTGAGATTCCGCCGAATCGGGATTCCAGCTCCCCGAGGCTTTCGATGAGCCTGTCCAGTTTGGAAAAATCCTCATAGCTGTAAAGGACAACCTCGGCCATCGCCGCCCAGCAGATGAAGACGCCGGAGGCTTCTCCCGCTTTTTCAAAGCCCTCCATCGCTCTCTTAAAATCGCAAAGCGCGGTGGCGGGACTGTAGGGGAGCCTGCATATTCCCCGCCAATAGGAAAGGCGAGGATGGAGCGCGACCTCACCGCCGGGCATCGCCTCAAGCCACTCTTCGAGGAGGGAGAACCTGCCGGACTGAACCAGCGTAGGCGCCAGCTCCGAAATCATCGCCGACAGCTCGCCCCAGGACCCCGCCTCCATGAAAAGCTCCGCCGCGCACTCGGGGTGGCCGCATCCAGCCATCAACCTGCCGGCCTTGACCCGAAGCATCGCCAATTCCGCCTGCGAGAAGCGGCGCGACGCCTCCCGAAGGAGAAAATCGCGGGCAAGCGGATGAAAGGCATAGGAGGGAGCCGCTGAATCCTTGCGGACCAGAAAAAAATTATCCGCCGAAAGCCTTTCCAGCAGAGAACCAACATCCCCCTCGGGAAGAAGCTCCCTCGCTGGTTCGGCGTAAATACTCGGGAGCACGGCCAGCGTCACCAGCCGGTCTTTTTCGGATTCCTCAAGGGTGTCGAAAATCTCGCAGGAAAAATAATCGAAAAAAACCTCGGGCGCGCACCCCCCCTTCCCCTTCAGCCCACCAGCGAGCGAGGGGTGGCCATGGATAAGAAAAACAAGGCCAGCCGCCCAGCCGTCGGCCAGATCGAGGAGTTCCCTTGCAAGTCGTTCTTTTTTGTTGCGGGCGGCGAACAATCGCGTCGCCTCCTCGTCGGTGAACTTCAGCTCCTCCCAGCCTATCCTCACAAGCGCCGAGTGGGCCTCGGCCCTGGCGAAGTGGGCGGGTGGCGGAGTTCTTGAAGAGAAGAGGAAGGTCACTCCCCCGCCAAGGCGCGAAACCATGTCGCAGAGTATGCCGAAGAGCAGCTTGTTCTTCCCCACCTCGTGACAGTCGTCGAAAACCAGCAAAAGGTCCCCGTCGAGGCGCTGGAGGAGCGCTTCGAAAAATTTAATCGAAAAAGCGTTGGGTGAGAGGAAATATTCGGGCAGGAAGGCTGGCAACTGGGCCCCGCCCGGGTCCGCGGCTTCGGCGGCCAGGGCGAGGAAATGAAAAAATCTCGACAGGTCGGCATCAGAGCGGTCCATCTGATACCACAGGACTCTTCTGCCGCAAACCATGGCGAAGGTTGCCGCCAGAGTGGTTTTTCCGGAGCCGGGAGGTCCCCAGAGCCATATCGCCGGCTTTTCAAGCCCCTCGTCGAGGAGGCGAAAAAGCCTTTCCCGCTCAATCCCTTGCGATATAACGGGTTTTGAAATTTTCAGGGGCAACATGCCACTTAACCTTACCCGAGAGCCCGCCTCAAAAGAAAACGAGGGAAAAATCAAAATTCGCAATGTAAAAAATCAGTCAGGACGGGGGAAAGCTTGTACTTACTTTAACAAAAACACGTTTGATTTCAATCCGCCAAAGAGAAGATTTTTTCACCTTCCGGTTGTTTTTCGGGAGAAATATTTCACAAAACGTAATCGAAACGTAATCGGGGCGCGCTAGACTCTCCATCAAAGGACAAAGCCGCGAATCGGGCATCAAGCCTGTGCGGTCTTGCCTTTTGAGGAGGCAGAAATGAAAACGCGGGCTATCGATTCACTCTTCGTCGCGATGGTTCTTTGCTGGGCGGCGGCGGCGGCTTTCGTAATTTTCAGGGTGCCGGGCGCGGTGGCGGTTTTCGGGATAATAATCGCCGCCACTTTCGCTTTCGGGCTGGCCCTGAGAACGGTGGGCGCGGCGGTGCAAAAAGTTTTCTCCCTGGCGGGCGAACTCAAGGCGCGGCAACCGGCCACCAGCGGCGAGATACTTGATCCCGACATGGCGAATGCCTGAAAAGGCTTTGGCCACCCGAAAAGAGCCGAGGGCTCCCGTCTTAGCGGCCTCGGTTTTACGGGCGCAGATAGCCGCCCTGATTCTGGTGGTTGAAGCAATGTCCAGGGCCTGCGCGCGCCACGAGCGAACCTGCCTTTTCATGGCGCAAAGGCCCACCGCGATAACATTTCCACTCGCATAACAATAAGGAGTGAAGCGATGTTGACTCGACTTTTAAATTCCATGGCTCCGGTATCGGCAATTGCAATCGCGTGCTTCGCTCTGGCGGCTTTTTTGGACCTTCCAAAGCTGGCAATGGCGGCGGGCGTAGCTTTGGCCGCGGTAATCATCTTCGGTTTCGCGATCACGCTCTCGATCATCGTTGTGCCTATTTTCCGTTCTCTTTTGGAAAATGGCGAGAAGGCCGACGACAGCCCCGCCCTTGGCGATGCGGTGAATCCGTAGAAGCCGCGCGGCGCCAAACCGCCCACAAACGGGCCGCACGTAACCTGCGAAGCAAAATCCCAACGGCCAATTTGCGATTTTTGATTGCGCGGCTAAGATTTAACCTAACCGCTTGAAGGGATTGCAATGGCCGAGTCAGCTAGCGCGAAACAAGGCGAAGAGGTGGGGCATATTCTCATCCTGACGCGAAACGGGGTGGTCGGCGAACTCATACGCGCCCACCTGTCCGCCGAGGGGTTTTGCACGACCATTGTGCCTGCCCCCTTCGCCTTGGCGGACGGGCAAAAATACCGCCGGGCAATCGCGCTTTGCGACTGCGACAGCCTTTACGCCGTAAATTTCAGGGAATATGCGGAAAAAATCATAACCTGGGCCGATTCCCAGGGATTTAGAACCCTTTTTTTCGCCGTCGACGGAGACGACCTCATCCATGAGGCCCTCGACCTTGGCGCATGGGGCGCGCTGGCCCTGGGCGACGGGGTTGAGCGCCTGACGGGGGCGGCAAGGGCCATATCCGGCGGTGAGCTTTACTTCCCCAGAAAAATAATAGCTTCAAAAATAATGGAGTCGCCGCGCAGAAAAACAGCGGAGGCGGGTTGCGCGTCCGCACTGAGCCATCGGGAAAGGGAGATACTGGCTGCCCTCGGCAACTGGGGAAGCAACGAGGAGATATCCCTCAAGCTGAACATAAGCGCCCACACCGTAAAAACCCACCTCTATCGCATCTACCGCAAAATATCTGTCAAGAACCGCTCCGGAGCCCTTATCTGGGCGATGCAGAACATGCCTGACCAGATGGGAGGTAATACCACCACCCCCTCCCGTTAATAGTTTCGGATTACCCTCCCCGCCGGAAAATCAACATAAATTTAAGACTTTTTTCCAATAACCATTTGCGCGCGCCGCAATATCGTTAAGTCATGGAAGACAGATGGGGCGTGGCCGACAACGAAAAAAACCGGCCCAAAGCCCCAAAAGGAGCGGACCATGAACACGCGCGCGAAAACGGGATTCATTATCCACGCCGCATGCGCCCTCCTAATATCCTGGGCGGGGACGGCCCTCGGTGCAGGGGATCCGGTGAAGATAGGCTTCACCCTAGAAGGGTGCAACCTCGACCACGGCGGTGTTTTTTATGAGTCGACGCTGATGTGCAGCGATGATGGCTACACCACCGGCAACCTGGGGAAGGAGTGGAGCGAGCTCGACCTCGTACCCCACAGGATGACCCTTTCCAGCGGCAACAGCTCCTCCCCGACCTTCACCTTCATAGTCGCGGGCGATTACTCGCGCACCGAGGACGAGCAGGATGTCATCGGTTGGGACTACATAAGCGGGCTTACCCTGAACACCGCAAAGTCCTTGGGCGTCTGCGACCCACACCCGGTCCTCAGCCCAATCATCCTCACCGCGGCGGGCGAAGGGGCGGGCGGCGTCTACCGGACCATCTACCGCACTGTCACCATCGAAGACATGGGCAAGAACGCAACCTGCGTCTACGACTACAACAACCGCCTGGCGATAGGTTCCTCTCTCTACACCGGCTCCTCGCTGCAATCAAACCTCTGGAACCAGAGCTTAACCACCGGCGGAATCGGCCAAAAGCGCATACAGCTGCCGGTTCCTGAAAAGAGCCAGCAGGTCGCAAAGGACATGACGGCCGTGCAGGACGTTGCCAACACCTGGAACCTCCTCAAGGGCCCGATGCCCGCGACCATAAACTTCGGCGACACCTGCGACCCGGCCAACACTCTCGCCCAGCCGGTCCAGTTCACCGTCGAATGGTCGATAATAAGCGTCGACCCCCGGTCGATAAACGTGGTCACCAACGTTTACGCGACAAACCCCGCCCATCGCGCCATCACAATAAACATCAGCGACGCGCTCTACGACGGGAACTACCCTGACCCCGCGACCACTACGGCGCTAGGCACCGTGGCGGCCGGCCCATTCACCATCCCCGCAAACACCACAATGCCGCTGGGCGCCCCGCATAGCTTCACCATCCCAACCGGCGCCTATGCCAACGGCTTTTACGACATCGTCACCGCCAGCTACATAGACCCAGTTTACGGCGAGCTGGCTCCCATAACCCAGACATTCAAGGCCACCGCGTCGGCTGCGATCCAGCCCGGCAGGATCTACAACCAGAGCGTGGCGATAAACGACAGCGAGTGGCTCGAAGGCGAGGGCCTTCTCTTCTCCATCGACAGCTACGTCTACAGCCCCGGCCTCGTGGGGGAATTCGAGGGGTACACCCTCGGCGTCCCGACCTTCGGCCCCGTGAACTGGAGGACCGTCGGCCCGCAGACCAACGGAGGCTCGGCGGTCTTCAACAAAGTCCTCTACCTTGACCAGCCCCGCATAATGAGCGGAAGAATCAACGACGTGGCGACCCTCGACGGTTCGGACGGGTTCTTCTCCTACTCGGCCGCCGCGGTAGACGTCTACTCGACTGCGACGGTCAAGCTGGAAATATGCAACATGATACCCAATGTCCTCGGGACGGGAGAAAGCGCCACCTTCTCCTTCAATTACTGCAAGGTGGAAGGCGAGAACATCGACACATGTATAGCCGGGACCGAGGGGACGGCCCAAATAAACTACGGCCCGGGCGAGAACGACAAGAATACCGTGGTTTCAGGCCTCTCCACCGGCTGGTACCGCGTCGAGGCCCTGCCCAATCC
>SRXB01000091.1 GCA_009724975.1 bacterium
GGGGGGCACGTCTCCCATCCTGTAGGTGGGGAAAAAGCCCGAAATGTGCCAGGGAATACCCCTATCCAGCGACTTAATGAAAGCGGCTATCTGCCGAATCTCTGAGTCCGAGTCGTTGAACCCGGGAATCAAAAGGGTGGTCAGCTCAACCCAGACGCCCCTGGACCTGAGCTCCGCGATTGAATCTAGAACCGGTCCGACCCTGCCCTTGCAGACTTTTTTATAAAAAGCGTCCGAACAGCTCTTGAGGTCCACATTCGCGGCGTCCAAAAGCCCCTCAAGGGCCAAAATCGCCTCACGGGTCATATATCCGTTCGTAACGAAGACATTCAAAAGGCCAGCGGCTTTGCCCCGCTCCATGACCTCAAGGGCATATTCCATAAAAACCGTGGGCTCGGAATAGGTGTAGCTGATTGACTTCGAACCGCTTTCCAATGCCTCCGCCACCGCGTCACGGGGTGAGAGGAACTCGCCGTACAGAAGCCTTTGCGCCTTGGGCGACTGGCTCAAGGTGAAATTCTGGCAATTGTCGCAGTCGAAATTGCAGCCGCACGTCGCTATGGAATATGTTAAAGACCCGGGCAAAAAGTGGTAAAGGGGCTTTTTCTCTATGGGATCGACGGCCTTTGCCGCCACCCTTGCGTAAACCAGGGTGAAAAGAGTGCCCTCCCTGTTCTCCCTGACTCCGCAAATGCCCTTTTTACCGGGCGCGAGCCTGCACCGGTGTGAACAAAGGAGACATTCCAGAAAACCTTCCGGCCCTCCCTCGCATTTACGCCACAAAATCCCTTCGCGCGTAAATCTTTCCATCCCGGGCACCGCCTTCGGCTAAAGGATATATCGTAAACAAAAATAGTCAAGGTTAATTTGGAGCTTTTGGGTCTTATTTTAAGGAGTAATCTATCCCCTCTCGCCTGTCCGCCAGAGAAGGGATTTTCAGGCGCGCTTCGTCTACGAGGGAGAGGGGGGCCTTCGCCTTTACAATACCCGCCCCCCCGTCGGTGACGGCCAAAAGGTTGCCCCAGGGGTCTATTATGCGGCTCCCGCCGCTAAAACGGTTTTCCTTGAAAGAACCGGCACGGTTGGCCGAGACGACGAAAAAACCGTTTTCTATGGCGCGGGCGGCCAAAAGCACCTCGAAATGACGCGCGCGGCTCTCGGGCCACTGCGCGGGCAGAAGGAATATACCCGCGCCAGCCAAAGCCAGCCTCCGTATCATCTCGGGGAAGCGAAGGTCGTAACAGATGCCCATCCCGACAAGGCCAAGCGAGGTGCGAAAAAGGCCGACCTCGTTCCCCTCGGCGAGAAAACGCTTCTCACCCATAAGGCCGAAGAGGTGGGTTTTGCGGTAAAGGCCCTTGAGCTCGCCGTCTCTGTCGATGAAAAAGCCCGTGTTGGCGACGGAGCCGCTGAAGGGATAGAGGATTGAGCCGGAAATGGAGGCGCGGCGCCTCCTAGCCACGGCACCAAGTTCCTCAAGGGTTTTTTCGCCGTATTCAGCCAGGCGCTGGGCCTCTTCAAGGCGAAAATCGGTGGTGAAAAGCTCGGGGAAAAGATATAGGTCGGCGCCGGAGTCCTTTTCCAACTCGGCGATGGCGTTAAAAAGGTTTTCGCGAGGGTCGGCGCTTGGGATGTCGAGCTGTACGCAGGCTAAAACGGGGCTTTGGTCGTCAGGTCCCGCCATAGCCCCTTACCTCAGTCCTTCTGGGCCGATTTTTTCTTGGGATTTACGATAATCTCGTCGAGCGGACGCTTGGGAACATGGTGAATGTTGTCGGTGTCGCGCCAATAGCGTATGGAGCCATCCGCCGAAAGCAATTTGACCTTCTCCACCGGCTTTCCGAGCGCCAGAACCAGCCGGATCTCAAGGTAATCCGGTATGGAGAAGGCCTCCCGCAGCTTTTCGCGCTGGATGGAGGCTATTATGCACCCTCCAAAGCCGGCGTCGGTCGCGCCCAGCATCATCGTTTGCGCGGCTATGCCATCGTCGCACCATATATTTTTTGTGATGGAGTTGTCGGAGAGAATTATTATGTAGCCGGTGGGGCGCTCCCCAGCCGCCGGGCCGTTCCAGTCGCGAAGATAGCTGGCCCAGGCGAGGCAGGGAAAGACCTTGTCGTTGGTCTCGGGATCGGAGGAGAGAATGTATTTCAGGGGCTGCTGGTTGGCGGCGCTGGGGCAGAGGCGCGCGCAACCGACAAGCCGTAGCAAAAGCTCCCTGGGGATGGGCGCAGATTCGTCAAAGCGCCTGTAGCTTCTTGATTTTTCAACTAGTTCCCTGAATTCCACGATTAACCCCTGTTCAACTTAATTTAAAATCGGCCCAAACAACGGTGTGGTCGGAAGGGCGCGGCCACTTTCTGGGGGAGAGATCGGCGTCGCAGGCAACGCAACTTTCCGCAAGCGGCTTTGTGGCCAAGATGAGATCAAGCCTCATCCCGAGCCCCTTCCAGAACATCCCGCCCTGGTAATCCCACCAAGTATAACGCCCAGCCTCCTTGTTATGAATGCGAAAACAATCGGCGAGGCCGAAATTTTTGATATTTTCCAGAGCCGCGCGCTCCGGCCCCGAGCAAAGAATCTCCCCCGCCCGCTCCGAGGGGTTATAAAGGTCGATATCTTCCGTCGCGACGTTGAAATCACCGCAGACGACCAGTTTCTCAGCCGGTGAGCGCCTCCTGTCCAGAAGATTTCGAAATTCCCTGAAAAATTCGAGTTTGTAAGGGTATTTCTCCGACCCCGTAGCCTCACCGTTCGGCATGTAGGCCGAAATGACCCTAACGCCGTTCACGGTGCCGCACAAAAGGCGCTTTTGTTCGTTGAGAGGGTGTTTTTCCGGCAGATGGGAAAGCCCCTCTTCGACGTCGCCGATTTGCCCCCTTGCCAGAATCGCCACGCCGTTGTATGTCTTTTGTGCCGAAATGGCCGCCGTGTAGCCGATCTCCTCGAAAAGCCCGAAGGGGAACTGGTCGGCGGTGGTTTTCAACTCCTGCAGGCAAAGGACGTCGGGCTCGGCGCGCAAAAGCCACTTCTTAACCTGCTCGGCGCGCACTTTTATCGAATTGACGTTCCAGGTGGCGATTTTCAAGGGCCTCAAAACTCCTTTTCGGGAAAAACACTATAACACCATGACGCAAATTAGCATTTGGAAAACTAAAGACATACCCTGCGCCAGTGAAAATTTCCTGCTTTATCTGGAGCGAATGGGGAAATCCGCCACGGGGGCGGTCACTTCCTCCGGATCGGGGATAGTGGGTAAACCCTTTTTGCGCCTCTTTTGGGGGCCGGAAAAACTTCATGAAGCGCCCGCCGACGCCGAAACCATGGTGGAGGAGGATTGGTCGGGTTACTGGAGGGAGAATTTTTGCCGCCCCTTCAGGGCCGGAAGGTTCGAGGTCTTGCCCAAGTGGCTTGACGAGGCCCCCGACGAGGGGCTTTTGCCGATACGGATAGACCCGGGCATGGCTTTCGGCGGCGGCGACCACCCAACAACCCGCCTCATGCTCCGCTTGCTTTGCGGCCTTGAGGAAAGGGGGCTGTTGCCGGACGAGGTTTTGGACGTTGGCTCCGGAACCGGCATACTATCCATAGCGGCGGCGCTCCTTGGGGCCAAAAGATGCGAGGCGCTGGACATAGACCCCTTTTGCATGGCCAGCGCCGAACGAAACGCCGCCTTAAATGGCGTTGCGGGCAAAGTAACGCCGCTATTGCTCTCCCTTGATCTTCACGGGGGCCTTTACAGGCTGGTTATGGCCAACATTGTGGCTAGCCAGCTCGAAAAACTCGCCACCGAGCTAAAAGGGCGGCTGGCCGAAGGCGGCATTTTGCTCCTCTCGGGATTCACCGAGGATAAAAAAACCATTGTCCGTGAACATTTTTCTCCACTCAGACTCGCGGCGGAAAGCGGCGAGGAGGGGTGGGCCGCGCTGGCGCTGGAAAGATAGCGCCCTTTACCGGAGGAGCTCCTTACGGTACTATCCACGCACATGGAAGAAGGCGGCAAGAGAGCGGATTTTTTCGAGGTAGCGGGCCAGGGCGCGACCAGGGAACTTTGCCTCAGGGTAAAGGGCTATTATCTGGGCGGCGAGAGAGTTTACGTACTCGCGCAGTCGCCCGAGCTTGCCCAGCGAGTCAATGACGAGCTTTGGACCTTCGAGGAAGACTCCTTCATCCCCCACACCCTCTGCCCTATATCGGGAGAGGTAGACGAGCCCGTCGCCGTGGGGGTGGCGGCGGTTAACCCCAACCGCGCCGAGCGGCTGGTGGTTGCCGGAAATCCGGCCCAGGAGACGGTCCTTAAGGCCGCCGGTTTTTTTAATCTGGTGACGGATTTCGTTCCCAAAGGGGACGAATCCGCCACCGCAAGCGCGCGCCTTCGCTACAAACTACTGCGTGAAAACGGTTTTGACATGGCCCACCATCCGATGGGCGGCGCCAGGAGATGACGATGAACCCCAAAAAGGTCCTCGCCCTTATAGTCGCGGCCTCGGTGCTGTGCTCGCCGGCCTGGGCGGCCCTAAGCAAGCGCAACCGCAAAAACCCCTCCGCAGCGGAAGGCGCCGAAGCACAAACCCCCGTCGCGCCCGCCCCGCAGGCGGAGCAACCGGCTATTCAGCCAGCAGCACAGCCGGTGGCCCAGCCAGCCGCGCAGGCCCCGACTCCTTCGGCGCAGCCCGCGCCCGCCCCGCTACTTCCGGCGGCGGCACCGAAGGCTGAAGCCTCGCTCGCGCCCTCCTCTCCCGTCTGGCAGGGGATGAAGGAGCTTTCCGCCTCGCTCGCCTACGTCTTCACCGACAAGATTTCCGACACCATGAACCTGCGCGGACGCGCCGGCATCTTTTATACGAGGGATCTTTCTTTGGGAGCGACCCTCGCCACCACTTTCCACGGCAAGGATTCGGCGCTTACCCTCCTTTTCACGCCGCAATACCACTTCCCGACCGGCTCCCAGTTCCTGCCCTACGCTGAAGGCCGGTTGGGGCTAGGCGCTTTTCGCGACAACGACGGCGGAAGCTTCTCGGGACTGGGGCTAGGCGCGGGAGTGGGGGTAAAATACTACAGGGACAAGGAGATTTCCGCCTTCTTCCAGATAGACGACACGCACTATTTCGGCGGCAAGTCTTTCACGGCGATAGCCTTCTCCGCCGGAGTCTCCAAAAGCTTCTGACGCTCTTCCCAGGACGCGAAAAAGCCCGCGAAAGCGGGCTTTTTTATTTATTGCGCCAGACGTGTGGCCTCAGCCGAGGCCCGTTATCCTGAAGGGAGGCTCCGCCAGTCGTGAGGAGGGTTCCGTCGCCTCTTCAGCGGCTTTTTTCTTTTCCTCGGCCTCCTTCATCCACTTGGGGACGAAGATTCCGGCCGCCACCGCGAGGCAAAAGAGGAAAAACAGGCATAGCCATATCCAGCCGAGCCTGTCTTGCATTTCCATATCCAGAAATCTTCTCTTTATCGCAGAGATCATCTTCACACCTACCAGCTTTTAAAGCTATCGGCCCCTTTTCTGTATTCTTTGACGCATTCTCCGAGGCCGCGTACAAGGTACAGTATGCGCGAGGAAAATTCCAGTGAAGAGGTTAGCATGTAGGCCTCTTCCAGAAGCTCGCCTATTACAAATGAGCCGTGGCCGCGAAGGACCACCGCCTTGTGGTCCCGAAGGGCCGGGGCCACCACTTCGGCGACGTCGGCGCTGCCTATGGTTTTGGCGGCGCTGACCACCGGTATGCGGTGGAGGAGGTAAGAGCCCTCGCTGTCCACCGGCACTATCTGGTCGTCGACCAGGGAGAGGGCCACGGCGTGGGGGGGGTGGGCGTGGACGATGGCCAGCGCGCTGGTGGCCTTGTAGATTGCGCGGTGGACGATGAGTTCGGAGGAGGCCAGCGTTATCATCGCGTCGTCTTTTTCAAGGCCCGTCTCGATGAGGTCCGAGGGCTTGAGCCTTCCGGCCATCGAGCCGCGCCTGGTTATGATTATCCGGTCGCCCATCCGCACGCTCATGTTGCCCGCGTGGGAGCTTATGAGCCCCGAAAGGAAGATGTCTCGCCCTATCTCGCGGAACATGTCGTACATGGCGTCTTCCCCTTAGCCTTTTAGCCCTAGGCTTTGAAGTTTTGAGTCAAGGGGCCTGCCCTCGTGGTCCCACCCCCTGAAGCGGTAATATTCGTCCAGCATCGGCGAAAGCTCCACGACGCGGCCCGCCGAGGCTCCGCCGGGGTGAGTCTCGCTCAGAAGGCGCGCGGGCAGGGTGTCCTCGGTTCGGGTAAAACCCCTGTCGAGGTTTATAAGCCTTTCGAGGTTGCATATCCTCTCGCCGACGGTCATCAGCGACTGCCCGTCGGCCTCGACCCCCGCCGCGAAGCGAAGGAGGCGGGCGTAATAGTCGTCTTTCAGGGCGAAGGTGGTGAAGCGGCACATGCCAAGCGAATCCACGGCGGCGTTCAGGTTTTGAGAAACGATGACGAGCCCCGCCTTGCCCTTTACCGCGAACCTGTCCACAAGTTTTGGGGTCGCCAGTATCTCGGGCGCTATCATGTAGGCGCGAAGGTGGCAGCCGCCCCGTGGCGAGGTTGCGTAGGCAAGCCCCTGCCCCTGACAGCCGCGCGGGTCGTAGGCGGGTATCTCCATCCCCTTGACGCTCATCGAGACCCATTTCGCGCCGAAGGTGGAGCCCAGCGCGAGGCTTCCGTCGGAGAAGAGCGCGCCGCGCCCCTCCCTTCTTGCGATTTGAGGCAAAAGGGCCAAAACTCCGCCAAGCCCTCCCTCAAGGGGATCGAAATCAAGTAGGCCTGCCTCGAAAAGCTCCCGTCCGGCGGCAAGGGTGGAACCGGTGGAGATGGTGTCTAGCCCCAGGTCGTTGGCCAGCCTGTTGACCCGGACTATTCCCTCAAGGTCGGAGAGTCCCAGCGCCGCTCCGAAAGACCAGAGGGTCTCGAACTCGGGCCCCTCCATCTCCTCGCCGCCTACAGTGACCTTCCGCCCGCAGGCGATGGCGCAGCCCGGGCAGCCGTGGCGGCCTGAAAGGAGCCTGTCGCGCACCTCCTCGCCGCTTATCAGCTCCGCGCCGTCGAAATTGCCTTCGCGATAGTTTCTGGTGGGCAGGGCGGAGACGGAGTTCATGACGTTCATCAAAACCGCCGTGCCGAACTGCGGCAAACCCTTTGAGGTTATGGGGTGCGCCGCCATGAGCTTTTTGCACTCCTCGACGATGAACTCGAAACCCTGCGGGTCAGCGGCGGCTATCTCCCCCTCGCCGTAAATCGATAGGGCTTTTAGCTTTTTAGCACCGAAAAGCGATCCTAGCCCGCCCCTGCCGAAAAAGCGCCCGTCGTTACAGACGTTGGCCATGAGCGAGCCGCTTTCTCCCGCCTGACCGATGGTAAGGCACGCCGCCTTTGGGTGCGAAGCGGCCCTGGCGGCCTTTCGCGCCTCGCCGTTGCCCATCCCCCAAAAAACTGAGGCGTCGAGGAAAAAAATCCCTTGCGGCCCTATCGAAAGATGCACCGGGGAGCTCGCCTCGCCCTCTATCCAGAGGGCGTCGTAACCGGCCCTGCGCAGGTATTCCCCCGCCCTTGAACCGGAATTGGACTCGAAAACGGTGCTGGTGAGAGGCGAAATGGCTGTGAGGGAAGTACGCGAGGAGCTTGGGGCCTTTGTTCCCGCCAGCACGCCCGGCGTTAGTATCAAGGGAGCCTTCTCATCGAAAGCCGCAAGTTTGTGTCGGCCCGAGGAGTAGAGAAGATATGCTCCCAGAC
>SRXB01000396.1 GCA_009724975.1 bacterium
CCACGCACGCGCCCCAGCTCCTCACGCGTGCGCTCCACCTGGTGCAGCACACCACGGCCATGCTCCAGCAGCAGCTTGCCTGCTTCGGTCAGCGTCACCCCGCGGCCATTGCGCAGCAGCAGCGTCTGCCGCAGCTCCACCTCCAGCTGGCGGATCTGGCGGCTCAGCGCCGGCTGCGCGATGTCCAGCACAATAGCGGCACGAGTAAAGCTGCCCAGCTCCGCTACCTTGACGAAATATTCGATCTGCTTGAGGTCCATTTGCTCGCTTCCCGCGCAGGCACCACGAAGGCCTGCCATTACCGACTGCGGCCATTCTAGGGCATCTCCACTAGCCGGCAAAAAGCAAAAAGCCCGCGTGAGCGGGCTTTTTGTTTGGCGGTAATTCAGTGTGCAATCAGGCAGGCATGCGCCTGGTGTGCAGGCTGTCGCCCACCACAAAGCACAAAGCCCAGCTCGTCTGAGCTGGGCTTTCGCAAGGGGAGTCTGGCGGTGTCCTACTTTCACACGGGTATCCGCACTATCATCGGCGCTGAGGCGTTTCACGGTCCTGTTCGGAATGGGAAGGCGTGGGACCACCTCGCTATGGCCACCAGACATAAACTGTCTACAAATTGTCGAAGCCTTTACCAAGCAGTCTTTCCTGCTTGGCCGGTAGAATTCTGTATCTCGCAACACCCATTTGATCACTTCGCCTAGCAAAGCACCTCAAATGATAGAGTCAAGCCTCACGAGCAATTAGTATCGGTTAGCTTCACGCCTCACAGCGCTTCCACACCCGACCTATCAACGTCCTGGTCTCGAACGACTCTTCAGGGACCTCAAGGGTCCAGGGAAGTCTCATCTTCAGGCAAGTTTCCCGCTTAGATGCTTTCAGCGGTTATCTCTTCCGAACTTAGCTACCCGGCGATGCGACTGGCGTCACAACCGGTACACCAGAGGTTCGTCCACTCCGGTCCTCTCGTACTAGGAGCAGCCCCCGTCAAACTTCCAACGCCCACTGCAGATAGGGACCAAACTGTCTCACGACGTTTTGAACCCAGCTCACGTACCACTTTAAATGGCGAACAGCCATACCCTTGGGACCGGCTACAGCCCCAGGATGTGATGAGCCGACATCGAGGTGCCAAACTCCGCCGTCGATGTGAACTCTTGGGCGGAATCAGCCTGTTATCCCCGGAGTACCTTTTATCCGTTGAGCGATGGCCCTTCCATTCAGAACCACCGGATCACTATGTCCTGCTTTCGCACCTGCTCGACTTGTCGGTCTCGCAGTTAAGCTACCTTTTGCCATTGCACTATCAGCACGATTTCCGACCGTACCTAGGTAACCTTCGAACTCCTCCGTTACACTTTGGGAGGAGACCGCCCCAGTCAAACTGCCTACCATGCACTGTCCCCGATCCGGATCACGGACCAAGGTTAGAACCTCAAACACACCAGGGTGGTATTTCAAGGACGGCTCCATACGAACTAGCGTCCGTACTTCATAGCCTCCCACCTATCCTACACAAGCCTGTTCAAAGTCCAATGCAAAGCTACAGTAAAGGTTCACGGGGTCTTTCCGTCTAGCAGCGGGTAGATTGCATCTTCACAAACATTTCAACTTCGCTGAGTCTCAGGAGGAGACAGTGTGGCCATCGTTACGCCATTCGTGCGGGTCGGAACTTACCCGACAAGGAATTTCGCTACCTTAGGACCGTTATAGTTACGGCCGCCGTTTACTGGGACTTCAATCAAGAGCTTGCACCCCATCATTTAATCTTCCAGCACCGGGCAGGCGTCAC
>SRXB01000397.1 GCA_009724975.1 bacterium
ATCCGCATAGTCGGGGCCTCCCTCGCCTTTTACCATTTCGCCGGAGTTTTCGGGGCGGCGGTCCCCCCTCTCCTGGCCGCCGTATTCAGGTTCCGCAAGGAAAAGGGGCTTGAGAAAAACCCCTTGTAGGGAAGCGCCTCCTTCGCAAAAAGAGGCGATAGTGGTATATTTGCAGGTCAAACAGTAGCCGCGAAGACGGCGGCTTCATGCCAAAAGGGGATAGGTTGAATGAAAACCCAAGCAACGATAACCGCCCTGGCCCTGGCTCTGGCCTCCTCCACCATGGCCGCCGAGCCAGACATAGCCCGCTTTTACCCCAGCATGATCGACACGCTTAACTCCAAGCCCGTTAAATCGGATATGTTCCAGTCCTCGCTTAAATGCAAGGATTGCCACCCCACGCAGTACAACCAGTGGCGAGACTCCATCCACGCCCACTCTTTTAAGGACCCCTTCTACCGCGCGATGCTCCCCGACGCAGTGAGGGAAGGCGGTGAGGCGATGACCCACCTTTGCGCTGGCTGTCACACTCCGGTCGGCACCGTCAGCGAATTTGTCTGGTTCAGGCAAAACGGCGAGGTCGTCTCAAGCGATATGGTTGACGAGGGAGTGACCTGCGATATTTGCCACTCCACCGCAGCGCTCAGGATGCTCAATAAGAACGGCATCCCGGGCAACGCCGGGTTGGTGATAGACCTCTCCGGCACCAAATACGGCCCCTACGGAGGCGAAATAACGGACCTTCACCCCATAAAGTATTCGGAGGTACACACCAAGTCGATAATATGCGGCGTCTGCCACAACATTTACCACCCCGTGACCAACACCCTCATAGCGAGGACCTACGAGGAGTGGAAGGAGACGGTTTACAGCGAACACAAAATCCAGTGCCAGGACTGCCACATGGTTCCGCCCCAGATGGTGATACCGGTGGCAGACAACCTGAAGAAAGTAGAAATCCCCGGCGAGACCTCGGCGTGGGAGACAATCCGTACCCCCTTCTATCCCCACAACTTTTCCGGTTCCAACGCCGCGCTGGCGAAAAAGCTCGGCCTCGACAACACTTTCGATGAGGCGAGGGCGCTTCTTGACCTCGCCGCCTCCGTGGCGGTGAAAAACGCCGCGCTGAACGCCGCCCAAAAAGAGATATCCTTCGAGGTGGAGGTGAAAAACGAGCGAGCGGGTCACAACCTTCCCACCGGCATGACCGAGATACGGCAGATGTGGCTGAACGTCGAGGTAAAGGACCTCGGCGACTCCGGCAAGGTGGTCTGGGAGTCCGGCGACCTTCAAAAAGACGGTTCTCTCGCGGAAGGAACGGTCATTTTCGGCTCAAAAGCTGTAGACGTGGAGGGTAAGCCGACCTCCAAGCCTTGGAAAGTGGCGAAAATAGTCGAGGACACCACTATACCGGCCCGCACCTCGGTCAAAAAGCCCTTCACCGCCGCGCTTGGCGACGCAAAGGGGCCCTTCGAGGTCGTCGCAAGGCTGAAATACCGCTCCGCCGACCAGAAATTCTATGACTCCTACATGAAAGAGGGGGCGATACAGCTTCCCGTCATAACGATGGCCCAGTTCCACGCGGAGGTGAGGTAGCGGTCGGACTGGCGGGCTGCGAAAGCGGTTCGCAAGGGGATTTGCGCTTTCAAAATGAGGGGCTATTCTTTCTCTTGTGGAAAGGAGGCTTGCCCATGGTTTTGAAGGCGAAGGTGTTTTTTGCCGCCCTTTTGCTTGCGTCGGCGGGTCTTTGCGCCACGATAGCGGAAGGGGAGACGCGTGTGGTTT
>SRXB01000092.1 GCA_009724975.1 bacterium
TCGTCTCGGCTGATATTATGGACGCCGCCGACCCCAAATCGTATTACCTCGCGGGCCGCAAGGCCGCCGGTTTCATCACCATCGGCCTCACGGCGCTTTGCGGCGCGGACGAGGAGAAAATGGCGGGCCTGGTGGAAAACTCGCACATGGAGCACCTCTTTCGGGTCGGCTGGTGGAGAGTCGAGCAGGCCGCCAAAAAGGGCCGCGAAATGGTGAAAAAAAGCTGGGCCCAAGGAAAAATGGAGAGGCTTCTCATTCTTGACGAGCCGATTTTAGGGCCGCTTAACGGACTTTTGCGCAAACGCCCCAAAAACCTACTCACAACCCGCGCCGAAGGTGAATTCGCCGAATTCGAAAGCGAAACGGAAGTGGCCGCCGTCGAGGAGATTGTCAAAAAGGCCGAATTCATTGGCCGCTTCATAATGAAAGCGGTCGATTTCTCCCTCGGCGACCTGAAAAAAGCCGCCGCAGGCCTTGCCGACGAAAACCTGAAAGTCTCCACCGTCTTTCTCACCGCCATAGTCAACGCCGCCCTCGGCAAAGGGTTTGCCTTCGCGCCGGTGGGTCGCGGCGAGGTGGCGGCTGGCCTCTCGAAACTGTGGGTCAAAAACGAGCCGCCCCGCAAAGTGCGCCCCGACTTCAAAAAAGCGGCCCAAAAATGGGCTGGCGGGCTGATGGAGCTTTCGGAGGATGAAAAAAAGTGGTTCGGGGAGTTTTTCGACGACTCGATAAAGGTCCTTGAAGAGGAATACGGCCACCTCGCCGCCTCCGAAACCCCAGATCCGCGCTTCATAAAAGGCATCTGGATAGCTTAAAAACAAAAAAGCCCGCGAAAGCGGGCTTTTTTGCCGATGGGATTGTCTCTCACCCGAATTTGTAATGTTTCCTGACGGGTTTTTTGACCTCCCACTTGCATTTCATCCCCTCGGGGAAGGTGACGAGGTCGCCCGCGCCGATTGCCACCCCCTCGCCGCCGTCGGGGGTCACGACAACCTCGCCCTCCAGAAAGTAGCAGACCTCCCGCTCCTCGTAGCTCCACGGAAACTGGGAAACCCCGCAGCTCCAAACCGGCCAGTCGCGAACCCCCTCCTCTTTTTGCTTTTCCGCTCCAGCTTTTTTCACGACTTCAATCTTTTTCATGGCGCTCTAATCTCCAAAATGACTACCTCCGGCCTCGACCAGAGGCGAAATGGCAAATGGGAAGTCCCGACCCCCCTCGTTACGAAGAGCGGCGGGGGCGGGCCGTCGGAATACCACCCCCTGTCGTATTTGCTGAACTCGGCGAAGAGGCGAAAGAGGAATTTCGCCGGAGAAATCTGGAAACCGTGGGTGTGGCCCGCCAGCATCAGGTCCGCGCTGCCCTCCTTGTTAAACGCCTGCGTGTCGCGCACGTAAGGGTTGTGGACGAGCGTTATTTCAGGCACGCCTTTTTCCTCCTCCGCCAGAAGCGCCGCAAGGGCGGCGTGGCCGGTCTTCTCCGCCACTCCGTAAAAGGCTATCCGCCCGCCGGTCGTCTCGGCCAGGGCTCTTTTGCCGTCGATAATCTCCCCGCCGCGCCTCTTGAAAATCGAATAAACCTCTTTTAGCTCCTCCTCGCCCAGTTCGTCGCGCTCCCAGTTGCCCAAAACCCCGTAAAGCCTGGCTTCGGGAGGCATGGCCAGCGCCAAAAACTCGTCGAGTGCACCGAGGCCCTTTGCGTTTTCAATCTGGTCTCCGAGCGAGATGACGATTTGAGGGTTTTCCTCCCGTATCGCCAGCGCCGCCCGCCTTGAGAGACCGTCCAGCCCATTTTTGAGGTGAAGGTCCGAAAAGACGGCGACTTTCGCCGCGCCGGCGCCCGCGAACGGCAGTCTTTCGCGGGTTATTTCAAGTTTTTCCGTCTCGTTTTTCAGGTAAAGAAAGCCCGCCCCGAAAAATAGGAGGAGGCAAAGCGCGAAGACGGCCCTGTGAATGTGTTCTCGCTCCATTGGCCGAAGATAACAGATTCGGCGCCAAAACGAAAACGGCCCTCCTTTGGGGAGGGCCGCGTTTTACCACTACTTTGGGCTAAAGCGCTTTTTTTACCGACGAAACGAATTCAAAGGCCCGCCGGGCGGCCTCGGCCCCCCTCGCATCGCCGATTTTATCGATGAGGGCGCTGCCTATTATCACCCCGTCGGAAATTCGCGCTATGGAGCTGGCCGCCTCGGGCGTGGAGACGCCAAAACCAACCAGCACCGGCAGGCCGGTTATCGGCCTCACCTTCCCGACCGTCTCGCTCACAAGCTCGGTCACCGGTTTTTTCTCGCCAGTCACACCCGCGACCGAGACGCAGTAGACGAAACCGCCGCACTCGGCCAGCACCTTTCTCATCCGGCGCTCCGGCGTGGTGGGGGCTACGAGGAAAACAGTGTCCAGCCCCTCTTTTCTCACCATGGGGGCGAACTCCCCCGCCTCCTCGGGCGGCAGGTCTACCACCAGCACTCCGTCGGCCCCGCTTCTGGCCGCTTCGAGGGCGAAATTCTCGGCGCCGAGGTTGAAGACGGGATTGAAGTAGGTCATGTAAAGGAGCGGAACGGTCAGCCCCTCCTCCCGCGCCTTTTTCACCGCCGCGAAGATGCCGCGCAGGGTCGCGCCGCGCTCAAGGGCCAGCTGGCTGGAGCGCTGTATCACCGGCCCGTCGGCGGCGGGGTCGGAAAATGGTATCCCCACCTCTATGGCGTCGGCCCCGCCCCTTTGAAGGGCGTGGAGTATTGCCGCGAAAGAGTCTGCGTCTGGCCACATGCCGGTCACGAAGGGGACCAGTATCTTTTGCCCCGCGTCTTTTTTCTTTTTAAGCTCTATTTCAAGGCGGCCCATCATTCGCCTCCTTTCAGGTGTTTCAAAACAGTGGCGAGGTCCTTGTCGCCGCGCCCCGAGAGGTTTACGACGAGGTTTGCGTCCCCCGGAAGCTCGCGGGCCACGTCGACGGCGCGGGCAATAGCGTGCGAGGATTCCAGCGCGGGTATTATCCCCTCGGTGCGGGTCAGGAGGTGGAAGGCCTTCAGGGCGTCCTCGTCGGTGGCCGAGCGGACATCTATCCTGCCGGTGCGGGCCAGATCCGCTATCTGCGGCCCAACCCCCGGGTAGTCAAGGCCAGCCGAGATGGAGTGCGCTTCCTTGACCTGGCCGTGTTCGTCCTGCAAAAGGTAGGATTTCTGGCCGTGGAGCACCCCAATCTGCCCCGCCGCTATCGAGGCGGCGTGTTTTTCGGTGTCGACCCCCTCGCCTCCGGCCTCAACCGCGACGAGCTTCACCGGATCGTCGAGAAAAGCCGCGAAGGCGCCTATGGCGTTGGAGCCGCCGCCTATGCAGGCGACCACCGCGTCGGGGAGTTTGCCGAAACGCGCCTGGCTCTGCGCCTTTATCTCGTCGCCGATGATGCGCTGGAATTCGCGCACCATCACCGGATAGGGGTGGGGTCCGGCGGCGGTGCCGATGACGTAGAAGGTGTCATCCACATTGCTTACCCAGTGGCGCATCGCCTCGTTCATGGCGTCTTTGAGGGTGCGGCTGCCGCTTTTAACCGGAACGACCTCGGCCCCGAGAAGCTTCATGCGTTCTACGTTTGGGGCCTGCCTCTTTACGTCCTCTTCGCCCATGAAGACGGCGCAGGAGAGGCCGAAAAGGGCCGCCGCCGTGGCCGTGGCCACGCCGTGCTGACCCGCCCCCGTCTCGGCTATAACCCTTTTCTTGCCCATGCGAAGCGCCATAAGCCCCTGGCCGATGGTGTTGTTTATCTTGTGCGCTCCGGTGTGGTTCAGGTCTTCGCGCTTTAGGTAGATGTTGCAGCCGCCGACCTCGCGGGTGAGGTTTTTGGCGAAGGTCAGGGGGTTTGGCCTACCCACGTATTCGGAGAGTATCGAGCGGTAATCGCGCCAGAAGGACTGGTCCTTCATCGCCTTTTCAAAGGCCGCCTCAAGCTCTTCGAGGATTGGCATCAATATCTCGGCGACATACTGGCCGCCGAAAGGGCCGAAACGCCCCTTTTTGAACTCAGACATCGGGTTCTCCTTTATATCGCGCCCTTCGCGGCGCTTATGAATTCGGCCACTTTCAGGTGGTCCTTCACCCCCGGGCTCTTTTCGACCCCTCCGGCTGTGTCCACCCCGAAGGGCCTCACCTTTCTTACCGCCTCGCCGACGTTTTCGGGGGTCAGCCCTCCTGCGAGGATGACTTTGCCGTATTTTTTCGCCTCCAACGCCAGATTCCAGTCGAAGACCTCGCCGCTTCCGCCGGAACCGGAATCCAGAAGGAATTCCGGCAGGGCGAAGCGCTCTATCTGTCTCAAATCCTCGCGGCTTTTCACCCCGAAGGCCTTAAGGACGGGAAAATCTATCTCGCCGAAATATTCCGCGTCTTCCCCGCCGTGAAGCTGGGCGACGTTGAGGCCGCACTCTCTCATCACGCCGTTCACGTATTCCGGCGGCTGGTTCTGGAAGACCCCGAAAAGTTTCACCGAGGGGGGGAGTTTCTCCCCTATTCTCCCTAATGTCGCCGGGTCGGCCCTCCTTTTGGATTTTTCGGCGAAGACGAACCCCAGGCCGTCGGCTCCCGCGTTGACCGCGGCGAGTGCGTCGGCGAGGCTGGTTATGCCGCATATCTTGACGAAGAGCATCTAACCCCTCTTTACCAGAGCCGCCAGCGCGGCCTTGGGGTCCGGCGCGGAAACCACCGTCTCGCCGATTAGAAAGGCCCTCGCGCCCGCCTCTATGAAGCGCTCCATCTCGGCGGTGCCGCGTATCCCGCTCTCGGCGACGGCGAAAATATCTTTCGGAATCAGGGAGACGAGGCGCATCCCCTCCTCGATGTCGACCTTGAAGGTCTTGAGGTTGCGGCTGTTCACTCCGATGAGCTTCGCCCCGCTTTGGAGGGCTATTTCAAGCTCCGGCTCGTCGTGGACCTCCACCAGCGGCGTTAGCCCAGCCTCCGCCATGAGGCCGTGGTATTTTTTCGTCTCCTCGCCGAGGAGGGCGACTATTATCAGCGCCATGTCGGCCCCGTGGGCGCGGGCCTCGTAAATCTGGTAGGGGTCGGCGATGAAATCCTTGTAAAGGAGGGGGATTTTCGCGGCGGCGCGCGCCGCCTTGAAATCCTTGAGGCCGCCGCCGAAATAATCGGGCTCGGTGAGGCAGGAGATGGCGAAGGCTCCGGCCTCCTCATACGCCCTTGCGGTCTTCGCGGCGTCCAGGTCGGGCGCAATTGGGCCTTTTGAGGGGCTTTTTCGCTTTATCTCGGCTATCACCGCGCGCTTTTGGTCAAAAGGCCACCGCCGCAGGCGCTCAATAACGTCGAGCGCGGGCTTTTGGGCCGCCGCCAGTCTTTTCAGGTCGGCTTCTGAGACGATTAGCCGCGCCTCGTCGACCCTTTTTTGCCTCGAACGGGCTATTTCATGGAGGATGGTTGTCATTTCGCCGTGGCCTTTATGAGAAGCTCAAGTTTTTTAAGGGCCTCGCCGCTGTCGATTATTCTGGACGCGATATCTACGCCCTCTTTGAGGTCTGCGGCCTTGCCGACGAGGTAAAGGGCGGCGGCGGCGTTGAGAAGAACCACGTCGCGGCGCGGGCCCTTATCCCCTTCGAGAATGGAGCGGACCATCTGGGCGTTTACCTTGGCGTCGCCCCCCTTTATCTCAGTTAGGGGCGCCTCCGTGATGGAGAAATCCTGCGGTTTCATCTCGTATTCAAAGACCTCGCCGCCTTTAAGCTCGGCGACGAAGGTTTTGCCGGTGATGGTTATCTCGTCCATGCCGTCCTCTCCGTGGACCACCATCGCCCGCTTCGAGCCGAGGTTTTTAAGGACATTCGCCAAAACCGGCACAAGCTCGCGCTGGTAGACGCCGAGCACCTGGTACTGCGCCCCCGCCGGATTGGAGAGTGGGCCGAGGATGTTGAAGACTGTGCGGATGCCTATCTCGCGCCTCACCGGCGCGACGTTTTTCATCGCCGAGTGAAGTAGCGGCGCGTAGAGGAAGCCTATGCCCACGTCGCGTATCGCGTCCTCTACCGTTTCCTTTGAGACGTCGAGGTTTACGCCCAGGGCCTCAAGGACGTCGGCGGAGCCGCAAAGGCTCGAAACCGAGCGGTTGCCGTGTTTGGCCACCTTTATACCCGCCCCCGCCAGCACGAAGGCGGTGGTGGTGGAGATGTTGAAGGTGTTGGTCCCCGAGCCGCCCGTTCCGCAGGTGTCGAGGATGGTTTCGTACTCCGCGTTGATCTCGTCGCGGTCTATGTCGACCACCGGAACGGACCTTGAAACCTCTATGCGGGTTGCCCGCTCGCGCATTACCCTCGCCGCGCCGGTGATCTCCTCCACCGTCTCGCCCTTAAGCCGCAGGGCCGTGAGAAAAGCGGCCATCTGGGCGTGGGTGGCCTCGCCTCCCATCATCATGGAGACAGCCTCTATCATCTCGGCCTCTGAGAGGTCTTTTCCAGCTACTACGGCGCGTATGAACTCTTTCATCATGGCGTTCCCCTCACTTTCCGAGCATCACGAGGAAGTTTTTGAGAATGTCCATCCCCCGCACGGTGAGAATGGATTCGGGATGATACTGTATTCCGTAAAGGCGGGCCTCGTCGTCGGCGATTCCCATTATCTCGTCGTCTTCGATGGTGTTGGCGTTGATGCGAAAGCGCTTGGGGAGGGTTGGCCTGTCGATGACGAGGGAATGGTAGCGGGTGGCGTCGAAGGGAGATTCTATCCCCTCGTAGATGCCCTTGCCGTCGTGGTGGACCTTGGAGACCTTGCCGTGCATGACGCGCTTGGCCCGCACGATGTCGGCCCCGAAAGCGTAGCCCATCGCCTGGTGGCCGAGGCAGACGCCAAGGACCGGCACCCGCCCGTCCATCCGGCGTATTAGCTCCACGCTCACGCCCGCGTCGGTGGGGTCGCCCGGGCCGGGCGAGATGACTACGCCGGTTGGTTTAAGCCCCACCACCTCATCCACGGTTATCTTGTCGTTTCGGTAGACCTTCACCTCCTGCCCCAGAATGCCCAGATACTGCACCAGGTTGTAGGTGAAGGAATCGTAGTTGTCTATCATCACCAGCATTTTAGTCTCCTAGGCCGAAAGGCCCGCGGCGGCCATGTCCAGAGCGCGCATCATTGCGCGGGACTTGTGCAGGGTCTCTTCGTATTCGAGGGCGGGGGAGGAATCGGCAACGACCCCCGCGCCCGCCTGAAGGTATATTTTATCGCGGCTAAAGAGGATTGTGCGTATCGTGATGCAGGTGTCGAGGTTGCCGTCAAAGCCAAGGTATCCCACCGCGCCCGCGTAAAAGCCCCTCTCCCTCCCCTCAAGTTCGTGGATTATCTCCATGGCGCGCACCTTGGGGGCGCCCGAGACGGTTCCGGCGGGGAAGGTGGCACCGAAGACGTCTATGGCGTCCACCCCTTCCCTCATCGCGGCGGAGACGGTCGAAACAAGGTGCATGACGTGGGAGTAGCGCTCCACCACGAAGGACTCCTCAAGGCGGACCGCGCCGGTCGCCGCAATGCGCCCAAGGTCATTGCGCCCAAGGTCCACCAGCATAACGTGTTCCGCCCGCTCCTTTTCGTCGGCCAAAAGCTCCTTTTCAAGGGCCAGGTCCTCTGCGCCGTCGGCCCCGCGCTTTCTGGTTCCCGCTATGGGCCTAACCATCGCCTTTTTGCCCTCCACGCGCACCATCACCTCGGGGCTCGCCCCCACAAGTGTCTCCTCGCCCATCTTCAGGTG
>SRXB01000398.1 GCA_009724975.1 bacterium
CTCCCAGCCCGCCCCCCTCTCCTACTCCGAATTCAAGGCCGAACTTAAGGGCGGCAACGTCAAGGAGGTGGCCTTTTCCGGCACTGATGTAAGCGGCGCGCTGAACAACGCCATTACCGTGCAGAACACCACAAAATCCTCCGACCGCTTCACCACCGTCATGCCTCCTTTGGCCGACCCCGAGCTCTGGGAGCTTCTCAACGGGCAAAAAGTGAAGGTCTCCGCCCTGAAGAAGCCCGACGACGCATTCACTTCAGTCTTTTTGAACATGTTGCCCTTCATCCTGATAATCGGCTTCTGGATATGGATGTCGCGCCGCGCCCAGAAGGCGCAGATGGGCCCCTTCGGCAACTTCGGCAAGGCGAACACCAAAGAGGTCGACGAAAAGGTTCCGGTGGTGAAGTTCGCCGACGTGGCGGGGATGGAGACGCAGAAACTTGAGCTCACCGAGATAGTGGATTTCCTGAAAGCGCCCGAAAAATACGAGAAAATCGGCGGCAGGGTTCCTAAGGGGGTGCTTTTGATGGGCCCGCCCGGAACCGGCAAGACCCTTCTGGCCAAGGCGGTGGCCGGAGAGGCGGGAGTCCCCTTCTTCTCAACCTCGGCCTCCGAGTTCATAGAGATGTTCGTCGGCGTCGGCGCTTCGCGCGTCCGCGACCTCTTCGCAAAGGCGCGGGCAAAGCCGCCCTCCATCATCTTCATTGACGAGATTGATGCCGTGGGCCGCCACAGGGGCGCGGGGCTCGGCGGCGGCCACGACGAGCGCGAACAGACCCTAAACCAGCTACTCAGCGAGATGGACGGCTTCCAGGGCCACGAGCGGGTGATAATAATCGCCGCGACCAACCGCCCCGACGTCCTTGATTCGGCCCTCCTCCGTCCCGGGCGCTTCGACAGGCAGGTAGTGATAGACCTTCCCTCCATGGAGGACCGCGAGGCGATTTTAAAGGTTCACACCCGAAAGATTCCCCTGGCCGATGGTGTTGACCTGAAGGTGGTGGCGCGCTCCACCCCGGGAATGAGCGGCGCGGACCTTGAAAACCTTTGCAACGAGGCGGCCCTCTTCGCGGCGCGCAACGGCTTTGACAAGGTGGGCCAAGAGCAGTTCGACCTGGCAAAGGACAAGATTCTGATGGGGCTGGAAAGGCCCGGGCTAAAAAGCGAAACCGAGCGCAGGATTACCGCCGTCCACGAATCGGGCCACACGCTTGTGGCAAGCCTCATAGAGGGAATGGACCCCGTACACAAGGTGACCATCCTTCCGCGCGGCAACGCCCTCGGCGTCACCCAGCTTTTGCCGGTGGACGACCGCCACTACTACCCGAAGAAGTACCTGATGGGCAGGCTCGCCGTCAACATGGGCGGCAGGGCCGCCGAACTGGTCTTTTTCGGCGAAACCTCCACCGGAGCCTCCAGCGACCTTCGCACCTCTACCGACCTTGCGGAAAAGATGGTCTGCCAGTGGGGAATGAGCGAACGCGTGGGGCCAGTGACCTTCGCCCGGGGCGAGGAACACGTCTTTTTGGGCAAGAAGCTGGCTCAGGAGAAAACCTGGAGCGAGGAGATGGCGTGGATAATCGACCAGGAGGTCGAGGTCATCGTCCGCGAAGCCGAGAAGAACGCCATAATGATGATTGAGGAGCACCGCGAGAAGATAGAGAAGATCGCCGAGGCCCTCCTTGAGCGCGAGGAGATTACCGGAGCCGAAGTGAGCCTTATAATCGAAGGGAAAGAGCTGCCGCCCTTCGAGCCTCGCCCAAAACCGCAGCT
>SRXB01000399.1 GCA_009724975.1 bacterium
GCCTACAAGCAGCTTAGCATAGCCGCGCTGCCCACCAGCATAGTGGTGGACCGCGACGGCAAGGTCATTTACGCCGCCACCACCTACTACGCCGATACGGCCAAATCGCTCAATGAAACCCTCACCTCCCTCGGCGTGAAGACAAAGAACCCATGAGGATTGGCTTTACCGTCAAGCTGGCCCTTTTGGCCGCCCTCATTGGCTTTTTCGCATCCATATCCTTCGCCGCGCCGCCTTCCAAGACCCTTCCCGAGATAAAGCTCAAGGATTGGGGTGGCAAGGAGCGGGCGATAACGCGCGGCAGGGATGGCGGGAAGACGCTGATCTTCTTCTGGTCGGTTTTTTGCCCCAACTGCAAGGAGATAATGCCCAAGCTGGCCTCTTTCAGGCCCGGGGGCGCGAAGAATTTCTCCGTCTACGCGGTAAACGTCGACGGCGACCACTTCACCAACGCTATAAAAGCCTTCATGGACGATAACAAACCCAAATACACGGTAGTTTTGGACCGTTTTGAGAACGGGGCGATGGTGGCGGCCGATCCCCTAGCGGTAGCCAAGACTCCCACGCTGGTTCTAGTCGACGCGGGCGGAAAAGTTCTCCTGCGGCAGGAGGTCGAGGTGAATCTGGCTGAAGTCGAGAAGCTGGCGCGTTAGCGCAAGCCTTTTAGGGGTGGCTGCTTTGCCTTTAACCCCCTAAAGATTGAAAAAATTTAGCCGATATGGAATAGTGAAGAGGATGTGGCCTGCCATTGGCCTCCACTATCGAGACAGGGAGCCATGTATTCATACAGGCGAAGGTTTCAGCGGATAAAGACAAACGCCAAGGTCCGTATGTCGGCTCCGATAATGGGCGGGGTTCCGGATGAGGCGCACATTAGCGAAGTCGGTTTGGGAGGGTGCCTTATCTCCTCGCCCTATCGCATAGGCGTGGGGCGAATGGTCATGCTTTATTTTGACATCGGCGGCGAGGAGGTCAGCGCCGTCGCCAAAATCCTCTACGAATACCCCGCGGAGGGCGGGTCTCTCAATTGCGGGGCTGAATTTCTGGATCTAGATGAACAGGATTTCGCCCGCCTCTCGGTTTTCATCAACGACCAGATCGTCCAGGAGGCCAGGGCCTCTTTCATCTCCTGATTTTTCGACCCGCTAATCCACCGCCAGCCGCCCGCTTCCCTCCAAAACCTCCCCTATTATCGCGCTACCCGGGAAAAGCCCCCCGATTTCCGCCATTATCTTTTCGGCGTTTTTCGCGTCGGCGAAGATGAGAAGCCCGCCCGAGGTCTGGGGGTCGCATAAAAAAAGATTCACCGCCTCGAAGTCGGCCCTGCGGTTAACCATCATGGGGGCGTAGGCCTTTAGGTTTGCGTAGGCCCCCGCAGCCACCAGCCCCGTCTCATAAGCCTCTTTCGCGCCGCCAAGAAGGGGGATTTTCTCCCAGTCGATGCGGATATCCACCCCGCTCTCCCTGGCGACGCCAAGGGCGTGGCCAGCGAGGCCGAAACCCGTAACGTCAGTTGCCGCGCTGGCGTTGTGGCGCACCATCGATTCCGCCGCCGCCCTGTTCAGGCGGGCCATCGAAAGTCCCATCCCCAGAGAGTCCTCCGGCGCGGCCAGCCCCGCCTTCACCGCCGTTGAGACCATGCCCGCGCCTATGGGCTTTGTAAGTATCACAAGGTCGCCCGCGCGAGCGGTTTTATTGGTTTTGATCTCGGCGAGCGGTGCTATGCCCGTCACCGAGAGGCCGAAAAAAAGCTCCGCGCTCTCCACGGT
>SRXB01000400.1 GCA_009724975.1 bacterium
AAACTGGTGTGGGTGCATTACCTTACGCAGGCGCTGCCGGCCGCCTTGATGATAATTTCACCGGCGTGGATATCGAGACAAAGTCAAAAAGCCACCCTTTTATGTCTCGCGTCGCTCCTGCTTATATCAATGGATTTTTATTTTTTGCCGCCGGCGTTGGGCAACGCGCTAAACGCCTCGGGGCTTATTGCAATTTTCCTCATCCTCTCCCAAAAGCCATACACCGCCGCCATCCCCGCCGAAAAATAAATCCGGCGTCCCGAAAAATGAACCAAGCGGGGAAAAGCGGCCTAGCCAAACTCTTGCCCGTCGCTCCTTTTCCGGCAGGCCTTTTTGTCCTCTTCTTTTTTCAGGTCGGGGAAGATCTTGTTGGGAGGAATGGGCGAACCGCGCGGCTTTTTAACCTTCTTCTTTGCCTTCATGGTAGAAAAAACAGCCTTCGGTCGCGCATTTCACTGAATACGCATGATAATCTGGTCGGCGGCCTGCCTGATGGCGTCGTCGAGGCTCCCCTCGGTGGAAAAAGGGTGCGAGGCCGACTCGCCCAGAACCTCGAAATCAGCCAAGACCTCGTCGGTGGAGAGGTTTCTCAATAAAACATCCGCCTTGGCCTCGCTTCTCCCCGCCAGCACTCCCACAAGGGCTCGCGCTGTACCAGAAACCGCATTGGCTTTGAAGATTTTGACCTCTAGCGAGTAATCTGCCGGGTCGCCGTTCAAAACCACCCTGGCGAAAAGGCCGCTGGTGACGAGCTTGGTGTAAAGGCTCTCCCTGAGGCGCTTTTGGACCTCGTCGAAATCAGGGTCAAGCTCCTTTGCGTGGGAGGCGGAATATATTTTAAGCAAGACACCCTTGCCCTCGGCGACCTTGCCCTTCATCGGCTGGCGAACTACGGAATTGCCCACGGAACTGCAGGCGGCGAGAAAAAATGCCAGAGCCGACAGGGCGAAGAAGACTTTTCGGTTTCCCATTGCCATCCGTCCTTTCGTTGCATGAAGTTTTGACGGCAAAAAGCCTGCGTTCAATCATACAAGACCAGAATGCAAATCCAACCAGCAATTAATGCGATTTACCGGCGAAAAAGGCACGGGCAGAGGGCCGCTACTCACTCCAGAAGGTCAAGGGCGTGGCTGGCGGCGTTCTGTTCGGCCTCTTTTTTTGAGCGCCCCATGCCCTTGGCCAGCGAGCGCGCCCCGAGGAATATCTCCACCGAGAATATCTGGTCGTGGTCGGGGCCGGAGGAGCCCAGCGCCTTATAGGTGGGGGCTTTTTTGTAGCGGGCCTGGCATATCTCCTGAAGGCGGGTCTTGTAGTCGCGGCGTATAACGTTGGCGCCTGCGTCTTCTATTACCGGGCTGTAAATGGATTCCACGAAGCTGAAGGCCAGCTCGTAGCCGCCGTCGAGGTAAATCGCCCCCACCAGCGCCTCGAAAGCGTCGGCTAGGATGGATGGTTTGTCGGCCCCGCCGCTTTGGCTCTCGCCCTTGCCCAGGCGAAGGTGATCGCCTATGTCCAGAGTGCGGGCGATGTGGGCCAAAGTCTCTTCCTTGACCAGATAGGCGCGTATGCGCGACATGTCGCCCTCCGAGAAGGGCGGCTCCACCTCAAAAAGAAGGCGCGAGACGCAAATCCCAAGCACCGCATCGCCCAAAAACTCAAGGCGCTCGTTGTGGAGGACGGGGTGGCCCGCCTCGTTGGCGTAGGACTTGTGCATAAGCGCCTCTTCGAGCAAAAGCGGCTGCTCGAAGATGTA
>SRXB01000401.1 GCA_009724975.1 bacterium
CAACCCCATCATCTACGGCAACCACATGAAGCTAAACCCCGTGCTGGTGCTGATAATCCTCTACATCGGCCACCACTCCTTCGGGGTCTGGGGAATGGTCCTTGGCGTGCCGGTGGCCTACTATTTCCTTCACGACGTTCTCGGTGTACCGCTGTGGGACAGCCTGGACAAAAAGACCGGCAAGCCGGTCGAGCATAAAGACTAACGTCCCTTTACTTTTTCGAAGTGAAGTCATGTCGAAAACTGAGAATAAACTTTTCGCCGACAGCCATAGAAATTCGGTCTTCGAATCAAGGCTCGAACACTATAACCTCAAAATCTTCAAGCTTGTGCTCAACGCGGCTATGGCGGTGCTCGCCGCCATCGTCATAAAATCGTTTATCTTCGGCTACTCCCTCAACATAGCCGATCCGCTGAACCTCCTGCTCGTCGCAGCCGCGCGCTTTGCCTTATCCAAAAAACCATCTCTTCGAAAACCCCTCACCTGGCTCGTCCTTTTCTCTCTTGTACTCAATTCCATGGACGCCATGCCGGAAAAGGGCAATGAACTCACCTCCTCTTACGTCTTCTTCCCCCTCCTCGTCATTTACGCCGCCCTCATAGGAGACCTCATCCTCGCGCTGGCCGCGACATTGGCCCTTTTAGGGATATTAGGCTACACCTACCTTTTCCTGGGCCCCTTTTCGCCAAGGGACATCTCTATTCTCATAAACCTTGTCATCTTCATCGTTTCAGCGGGTCTGTGCTCGCTTTTGACCTGGTATTTCCACCGTCTCATGCAAAAGGAGCTTTTCAACCAGCTAACTATAAACCAGCGGCTCACCTCGGCCCTTTTCCACGACATCGCCAACCCGCTAACAGTGATAATGAGCCTCGCCTACAAAGCAAAAGCCTCCGGCAACGCCTCGGTGGAAGAAATGGACCGCGTGGGGCGCATGGCCGAGCGCATCGCGGGCATACGCGACGCCATAAGGGGGCTTGACAGGGAGTCGGGGCTGATCATCAACCCCATTACGGTGACTTTCGGGGAGATGGCTGACACCCTGCTCGACATTTTCGGCCCCTCTATGCAGGACAAAGAGCTTTCGCTATCGGTGGAGGGCGACGGCAGCCTTTCGATGAAGGCCGACCGGGACATTCTGGAGAATTCGGTTCTCGCCAACGTCTTCTCAAACGCCGTGAAAAACTCGCCGCAGGGCGGCAGGATAGTTTTTTCGGCGAAAAAGACCCCCAAGGGAATAGAGCTTGAGGTGGAGAACAGCGGGGAGGGTTTCCCTCAGGAGATAATCGATTGGTTTTCGGGCCAGAACGACCAGCCGCTGAAAAATTCGCCCCGAGGACACGGCTACGGCCTTTGGATAGCCAGAAGCTACCTCTCCCGCATGGGAGGCTCCCTTCTTATCGAAAACCGCCCCGGCGGGGCCTTCGCTTCAATAATCCTCCCGCCCGCCTAGCCGGATTTAGGGCAAAAAAAACGCCTCCGCTGACGGAGGCGTTTTTTATTTGGCTTTTAAAAATCCTAGTGGCCGGCCATGCGCTTCTTGACATCGGCCAGAGCTATCACCTTGCACTCCTCAGCTTCGGCGAAGAGGCGGGC
Organism: bacterium; assembly: GCA_009724975.1. Taxonomy (GTDB): domain Bacteria; phylum Desulfobacterota; class Deferrisomatia; order Deferrisomatales; family BM512; genus SCTA01. The sequence continues at coordinate 1,598 of SRXB01000401.1, forward strand.
GCGCTCGCTGATGAGCCCGTCTGCGAAGGATTTGGTCTTGAGGCCGGGGATGTTGATGTCCACGGAGAGCATCGCGGCCTTCATGGCGCCCTCGGCGAGGTAGACGGCCACGCCCACGTCGGAGATGGCGGACTTGTTGCCGAAGGGGGCGAG
>SRXB01000093.1 GCA_009724975.1 bacterium
CTGTAAGCAAATATTTTTTTTCCAGTGATTTCCTTTTAACTTTTTCAAGTAGCTTTTTTTCTGATTTTACTCTGGATTTATAGGCATAGCAAATTGAAGCAATGCCAGAATTGTATAAAGCGCTTAATATCGCCTTTTCGGCTTCTTTGCCCGTGGTTTCTAGCTTGAGTGCGTTATAATTATTGTGTTTGGCCTTATCGACGCTTGAAGATTTTGCGTGCATAATAGGTCTCGCTATATAGTTTGAGAGTAAGGGCGAAACATGGGCATAAAAACGGTACAACTAAAGAATCATAAATATTCTCACCACTAAATATCAATATTATTTTTGGTACCGGACACGAGCCTTTCCCACTCCTCGACATCGAAGAAAACCTTGTTCAACACTTTGTATATGAGTTTGGGATGTTTGCCTTGCGAGTGCCATTTGTAGGCGGTGTGCTTGGATATGGGCATTTCGCCCGCTTCAGCTCTAGTGGGTTCACGCTCGTGCTGGTTCGAGTCCAGTCTTCGGCACCATTTAAAAATCAAGGGGTTACGCCATTGAAGCGTAACCCCTTTTTTATCGTTACCACACCTTGGGGGGACAATAGGGGGACATCGGAGCGGGAGATTTTAAATATCAATACTCGCGGATTTGAAAAGATTTCTGATACTCTTTAGGGCAAGTTTTTATAAGTTTGCCTCGGGGCGGCTTTTTATTTGGAGTTGCAATTTTTCATGGCTCATAAATTCAAGCCCGCTGCGCCGATGGGCGCGCATTTTTTCATGGCCTCGGCTTTGTGGACGGCTATCGGGCTGTTTTTGCTTTACAGGGGAGGGCGTTCACTTTTCGAATTGCCGCTTTGGGGAGGGCTATTGATGGCGCTGGCCGGAGCCGGCGTCGGGGTTTTCAAGGGAATCAAGGTGATGCGTCCCACGGCGCTAAAAAGTGTCGCTAGAATACAGATGAGAGGCGAAAGCGCCTGCATTTTCGGATTCATCTCGTGGAAAAGCTGGCTTTTTGTGTTGTCGATGGCTCTTCTGGGCAGGTGGCTGCGCGGCTCCGGCATTACCCCCTGGGTCTTGGGCCCTCTTCTAACCGGCGTGGGGCTTGCTCTCTTAATCGGGGTTATGGTTTTCTGGGGTGCCTTATTGAACCGGCTCAGGGGCCGGTAGACCACTTTGATACCGCTTCGGAGATAAACTTCACGCAGGCGCGGTGGGCTTCGTCGCCTTTGCCTTCCGGCAAAAGAGGCTGGCCGAAGCTAAACCGCACCGTCCTCTCAGGCCTTATCGGGCCAAAGTCCTTGAACTTCTTGCCGTTTCCCCAAAAATCGGTTTTCAGGGCAAGCGGAATTATTGGCACCTTGGAGCGGGCCGCCAGCTTAGCCCCTATCGTGTTGAAGCGCGACGGGTCGAACTCGTCGGCGCGGGTGGTTTGGGGGAAAACGATTATGCTGACGCCGCCGGAGAGCTTTTCCTTGCCCTCCTTCAGCATTGTCTCAAGGTCCTCCCGCGGATTCGCCCGCCCGAGGGCTATCGGCTTTCTTGAGCGCATGACCCAACCAAAAACCGGATATTCCAGCAGTTCTTTTTTCACCACGAAGGTAACGGGACCCCTTGGGCGAAGCATCGAGGGGAGGAGAAAAGTCTCCAGCGTTGACATGTGGTTGGCGACGTAGATGCAGGGAGAGGAGAGCGAGTCGACGTTTTGAAGGCCCTCCACCTCAACCCTGCCGCCGACCGCTTCTATGTGAGAGAGAATCTCAAGCGAGCTTTGTATCCACCGTTCTCCGTCGTAAAGACCATTTTTGGCGAGACCGGCTGCTCTGAATACCGTTCCAACCACTTTCGGATAGAAACAAAAGGAGGGGAAAGCTCTCGAAAGGGCGCAGGCGCGTGCGGTCTCTGGGGTTTTGTAGCCCGCGGCCTTTTCGAAAGGATTGATTAAGGGCTTTTGCATGCTGACATCCTGCTCGGGGCCGACGACAAGGCGATTTTTTTCGACCAAGCCGGAAAAAAAAGAAAAAACCAGTAAACCGCCGCCACGAAAACACCAGAAATCGCGCATAGGGCAAGACCGGCCGACGGCAAATCATCGCTTGGGGCGGTAGCGGGTTTGTTAAGGCGATAGCTCTCTTTGCACTTTCGCCAAAATATGAATTGCCAGCCGTTGTTAAAGCCGAAGAGATAAAGGTCTCTCAAGAGCGATATTTTGCCCCCATCGCCGCACTTTGCAAGGGTTTTCATGAAAGCGGCGGGGGCAATTGGCCCCGTCAGGGCCTGCTCCTTATAAATTCCGCGCGCTTTTTGGAGAAAATCCCATCGCCCTGAAAAAAGGGCGAAGCGCAAAAGGGCGTTCAGAAGCTGGCGCTCAAAGAGCCCCTCGGCCCAAAAGCGCCGAGGCGAGGTCTTCATCTTGCCGGGGAGGCGGACGAAGCGGCCACCAACCACGATTTTCGCGGCCAAGGCCAAATCTTCCAAAAAGGGCGGCGTTTCGTCAAATCCTCCGAGTTCTAAAAAGTAGCTCCTCGCCAGCAAAAGCCCCTGATCCCCCGCGTAAGCGTCGGCGCGCTCAAGGGCCGTCTTGGCTTGCATGAAAAATGCGGCGAAGGAGTTTTCGGGCAGGCAAAAATCAACCGCCCACTTGCCAGCGATTTTTTGACCGCTGTTTTTTTCATCCAGCAGGAGGCAAAGAGCGTCGCGAAGAAGGTTTTCGCCTTCGAGGAGAGAATCGGCGTGGATGAAGAGGAGATATTCGCCGCTGGCCGCCTTTGCCCCGGCGTTCATCTGGCTGGCGCGGCCCTTTGGGGCGTTTAGCCAGAGGCTTCCTTCTGGGGCATGAGTTTTAAAAGCGGCCTCGGAGCCGTCTGCGGAGCCTCCATCGACCGCGATTATTTCGATTTGGACTTCCCTTTGAGTCTTTAGGGACTCCAAAAGTGCGGGAAGGGCCGCCTCTTCGTCAAGGACGGGGATTATCGCGCTTATGGACGCCAACTGCCGGACCTTGCGCCGCTAAAGGTTGAAATAGAGCGAAAAATCCAGTGGAGTGGGGCGCGCGGCGAAGGCGGGAAGCTCCGTTTCTTCCTTTGATTTTATCCAGGCCGCCAAAAGCTCTTCCCCGAAGACTCCCTTTGCCGTCAAAAAGCGCTTTTGCGCCCTTAGCGAGCGCAAGGCCGAGGCGAGGTCGCTTGCCAAAATTGTTTTGCGCGACGCGGCCCCCTTTTTTTCGGCTTCTCCGGCCATCCCCGCGCAAAGAATGGCGGAAAGCGCCAGGTAGGGATTTGAGGAGGGGTCGGCAATCTTGCAGCAGAGGGATTCGCCCTCCGCGTTAAGCGCGAGCCACTCCATATTTTTTTCCTTTGTAGCCCTGTAGGAGTTGACCGTCGGGCGCAAAAAGGAGCAAAGGGGCGCGGCGAAGCGGGCGAGACCCGCCCTGAAGGACTCCGCAGCCTTGTTGTTTTCCGCGAAAAGGTTTTTTTGTCCGTTCCAGAGCGATATTGAAAGGGGCATGAGGCTTTGGGGCTCGCCTTCGATGGGGCACGGCATGAAGGTGGCGGTTTTCTGGTTTCGGATGGCGGCGTTTCTAAGAATATATTTCAGCCAGACGATGTTGTCGGCCATCTCCGCCAAGGAGGCGGCCTTAAGGGAGATTTCCCCCTGCCCGGCGCTGGCGGGGCCCTTGCGCTCGCTCTCGACGGCGATGCCCATTTTTATAAGCTCGCCCGCCACCTCCTGCCGCAGATCCGCGTAAGCGTCGAAAGGGGCGGCGATGTTGGCCCCTTCGCCGGTCTGCCCCTTGTAGCCCAGATTCGGGTTTTCCTCCCTGCCCGTGTTCCAGGGCCCCTCCACGCTCTCGACGATGTGGAACGAGCTTGCCTTCGTATGGTCGAAGCGCACGTCGTCGAAAAAAAAGAACTGGACGCGCGCGCCGATGCGGGCCGTTTCGGCGATGCCGGATTCCTTTAGCGCCGTCGAGGCCCTTTTGGCGACCGCGCGGGGGTCCAGTGGGTGAGGGAGCAGGGTTTGAGAGTATTTAACCTCGCCCAGCATCGCCAGCGTCCTGGCCTTGGCGAAGGGGTCGAGCTTGGCTGTGGAGGAATCGGGAACCAAAACCAGCTTTTGCCCGCTCGGATCCTCGTCAACGGTAATACCTTTTTCAAAAGCATCCGCCGAAAAATGCTGGAGAGGAATACCTACTCGGCGCAGCCGTCCCCTGAGGTCGGAATACAAAACATCCGCCGCGGCGCATTCGTTCTCGCGGGCGAAAGAGAGAAGGCTCTTAATATCCATGCGTGCTCCGTTCGTTGTCGGCTATCGGCAAAATACTTTACCAAAGTTCGGTCGGGCGCAATAGGCGAAAGGGGAGGGCCGCTACTTCTGCGTCTTAACAATATTGTAACTAACGGCATTGTTGTGTACATTATTGGAAAGGAGTTGAAGATGGCCCAGAAAGAATCCCAGCAAAACAAGATTAACGAGCTTACGGCGCTTTACGAGATAAGCCAGGCCATTTCAGGCGGTTTTGATCTCAGGCAGGCGCTTGACAAGACCCTTGCCGTTCTTTCCAGCAGGCTGGGAATGAATCGCGGCACGGTGGCGCTTCTCAACAGGCTCTCCGGCGAGATAGAGATAGAGACCTCGCTTGGGTTGACGGAAACGGAAAAGAAGCGTGGCCGGTACAGGCTTGGGGAGGGCATCACCGGCACTGTGGTCTCCACTGGCGAGCCGATGGTAGTCCCCTCCATTGGCAAGGAGCCCCTTTTCCTCAACAAGACCAAGAGCAGGGGCGATCTTCTGAAAAAAGACGTCTCCTTCATCTGCGTTCCGATAAAGGCGGGAGAAGAGGTGGCCGGCGCGCTGAGCGTTGACCGCCTTTTCAGCCCCGAAGTCAGCTTCGCCGAGGACGTGCGCCTTTTGCAGACTATAGCCTCCATAATCGGGCAGGCCGTCAAAATACACAAAATGCTCGACGACGAGCGCTCCAAGCTTGTGGCGGAGAAGGAGCGGCTTCAGGCGGATCTGGTCACCAAGTACAACATCGGCAACATCATCGGCAATTCAAAGAGCATGCACCAGGTCTTCGCGATGATAGCTCAGGTTGCCAAATCCAACGCAACTGTGCTGATACGCGGCGAGAGCGGCACCGGCAAGGAGCTGGTCGCCAGCGCCATCCACTACGGGAGCCTGCGCGCCCAAAAGCCCTTCGTAAAGGTGAATTGCTCCGCGATACCCGAAACGCTCATCGAAAGCGAGCTCTTCGGCCACGAAAAGGGAGCTTTCACGGGAGCGGCGGACGCAAAGCCCGGGCGCTTCGAGCTGGCCAACGGTGGGACGATATTTCTGGACGAAATCGGAGACCTGAACACCTCCATACAGGTCAAGCTTCTTCGGGTTTTGCAGGAAAAGGAGTTCGAGAGAGTCGGCGGGGTGCGGACCATAAAGTCCAACCTTCGCATTATTGCCGCCACCAACCGGAATCTGGAAGAGATGATACGGGACGGGAGGTTTAGGGAGGACCTTTATTACCGCCTGAACGTATTCCCCCTGTACCTGCCAGCCTTAAGGGAGCGAAAGACCGATATCCTTCTTTTGGCCGAACACTTTCTTGAGAAATTTTCCCGAGAGAATGGCAAGGAGATACGCCGCATCACGACCCCGGCCATAGACATGCTCATGAGCTACCATTGGCCCGGAAACGTGCGGGAGCTTGAGAACTGCGTGGAGCGCGCCGTGCTTTTGTGTAACGGCCCCGCCATCCACTCATACCATCTTCCCCCCACCCTTCAGACCGCCGAGGCCTCATCGAGCGGCGAGGACCTTTCCCTGGCAGACGCGGTGGAAAACTTCGAGACGGACCTGATAATAGACGCCTTAAAGGCGACCAGGGGCAATGTGCGAAAGGCGGCGGCGCACTTGAAGAGCACCCAGAGGATACTGGGCTATAAAATCGCAAAGTACGGAATCGATCCGAGAAAATACGGTTAGCCGATAATTATTTCTTCTGTGCGGCCCGAGGCGGGTCTTTGGGGGGAAGCGCTTTCCGTAAGGCCGGGGAGCTTTATCTCGAAGCGTGCCCCTCCCGACGTTGGGCGCAGGTGGCGTATTGTGCCGCCGTGCTGCTCCACGACCGCGAAGGTGATGGCAAGGCCAAGGCCCGTTCCCTTGCCGGGGTCTTTGGTGGTGAAGAAGGGATCGAAAATATTTTCCATGAAACTGGCGGGGACGCCCGGCCCGTTGTCGGTAATCGAGAGATAGGCGTTTTGGCGGCCAGGGTCGGCCCAGGTCTCGATGATAATTCTCCCCTTACCCTCAAGGGCGTCCAGCGAATTTATGGCAAGGTTTAAAATCATCTGCTGAAGGCGCTTTTCGTCGCCCAAAATAACCGGCAGGGCCTCGCCCGGGCTCCAAAGCACGTCTACGCCCTTGGCGGCGGGGCGCAAAAGCTTGACCGCCCCTTCCGCGACCTCGTTTAGGTTAAGGCGAGTGCGCACCTCTTCCGAGGCCCTGCTGAAAGCCAAAATACGCTTCACCACGTCCGCGCCGCGCTGGGCCGAATTTTCGATTACCGTGAGATAGCCCAGAGATTTCTCGTCGCCTATGCGCGTGCGGAGCATCTCTACGCTCGGGAATATAGAGGCGAGGGCGTTATTGAATTCGTGGGCCACCCCGCCCGCGAGCCTGCTCACCGACTCAAGCTTTTGCGCCTGCAGCAGTTGCCTTTCAATGGCCAGGCGGCGCGTTTCATCCCTCACCACAATAAGGTTTCTGGGCCCCTCTCCCACGGCCTTTATCACAGAGGAGTATTCACTGCCCGAGAGGCTGAACTTTACATCCTCGCTTCGCTCGTGTTCGTCGAAGTGGCCTGCGAAGGCGATATTCAGAGCCTCCGGCAGCCGCTTGCCCTCCTCCACACCGAAAAGCAAGGCGGCGGATTCGTTGCAGTAGGCCACCGAGAGGTTTTTCTCCAGCAAAATTACGGATTGGGGCAGTTCGGACAGAATATCCTGCAAAAGCGAATGGTTGGCGAAAATATCCTTGGTCTTCTCTCGTACCTGCTCTTCAAGGTCGATATTTTTGCGCTTAAGGTCCGAAGCCGCAGTCGCAAGCCGCGACATAAGAGTGCTGAAAGCGCCAGAAAGAACCCTGACCTCGTAAAAACGACCCGCAGGCGGGCTGGGGGCGGTGGGGAAATCCGAAAAATCCTCGGCCCATTTGGCAAGGTTGCCCAAATCCCTGGCCGTGGCGTTGAAAGTCATGACATAAAGGGCGAAAAAAGCCAGCATGGCGAACAAAAACGCGGCAATCTGCATTGCGCCGAGGGTGAAAGAGAGGTTTTGAAGCGGCGCCGCCGGGGAGAAAACCGCGTAATAGCCATTGGCTTTTTGGCCGAGCTTTAGGGGGTAGATTCTCATGCCAAAAGGCGAGTTTTCTATGTCTACAAGGGAATTTTGGTCAACGTTCAAAAGGGGCTTTTGTAAATCATCCCCCAGAGGGAAGCTCGCCGATACTATCTGTCCGGCTTCGTTGAGAATTGCAAGGTGAGCGCCGATGCGTTCCTTTATCTCGGAAAGCCACCCGCCTGAAAGCTCGTAGGTGGCGAAAAGGCGCAGGGCG
>SRXB01000402.1 GCA_009724975.1 bacterium
CCCTAACCCTCCCCCCCCTTCGCGAACGCAGGGAAGACATACTGCCCATCGCTCAACACTTCATCATCCACTTCAACAAGGAGCTTGGGCAAAGTTTCACCAAGCTCACCGACGAGGCCTCGCTTTTGATGTACCGCTACGACTGGCCGGGCAACATAAGGGAGCTTAGGAACGTGATCGAGCGCTCCATGATTCTCAGTTCTCCGCCAATCATCGGCATGGAGAGCCTGCCGTGGAAGATAAAGGGCGAGCGGGGCGCGGATATCGCCAAAGAGGCTTTGGCCCACGGAAGTTTCATCCTGCCGGAAGCAGGGGTGAACATAGACGAGGTGGAAAAGGAGCTTTTAGTGCAGGCGCTGGAAAAGTCCGGCAACAACCAGACCCGCGCCGCAAAGATGCTGGGCCTCTCGCGCGACGCGCTGCGCTACCGCATGAAAAAATTCGAGCTGGGGGGCTAGGGAGAGCCGATATCCTCCGGCATCAAAACCACCTCGCGCTCAAGGTCGATGCCGAAGAGCCTTTTGACCTCGCTTTGGGCAAGCGCCATCAGCTCGCGCAAATCACCGCCCGTCGCCGCACCCGTGTTGACTATCCAGTTGGCGTGCTCACGGGCTATCCTGGCCCCTCCGATCTCCCTTCCCTTCAGTCCGGCTTCCTCTATCAGTTTTCCCGCCGGCGGGCCGCCATGCGGGTTTTTAAAAATAGAACCGCAGTTCCTCTTTATCCTCGGCTGGGCGGCGATGCGCCTTTCAACCTCCGCCATGAGGATTTCACGGGCCACGGCGGGGTCGATGGGTTCTAAAGAGGTCTTGAAGGCGGCGCGAAGGATTATATCCCCCTTGTTTTTGAAGGCAGATGAACGGTAACGAAAGCCCGCCCCCTCCAAATTTACCCGACGGACCTCGCCCTTTGCGTCCATCACGTCGGCCCACCTGAAGATGGAGGAGATATCAAAGCCTCCGGCCCCCGCGTTCATGGCTACCCCCGCTCCGACGGTGCCGGGAATCGGGCAGAGGAAGATGAAATCGCGCCAGCCGCGCTCGACGCCCATGCGGCCCAAAAGAGGCAGTGGGACCGCGCCTCCGGCGACCGCCTCGCCGCTTGCTTCGTCTATTCGGGCCTCGCGAAACCCCTTGCCGAGCAATATTACGAGCCCGGGGAACTCCTCGTCGGAAAAGATGACGTTGGACCCCGCCCCGAGGAGGAAAAAAGGCTCGCCCTTCTCCCTTGCGAAGGCCAAAAGCCCCTTGAGCCCCGCCTCGTTCTCCGCCACGGCGAAATGGCGCGCCGTTCCACCAGCCCTCATCGTCGTGTGGGGCGCCAGACTCACTTCTCTGGCTATTTCGAGCTTTGAAAAATCCATCTTTTCCGCCGGTCCCAAGGTCGCCGCCCACTTTTGGGCGGCCTTGCAATTAAAAGGGGGATGTGGTTTACTTCGCTTCACCTTAAAGGGGCGAGTAGCTCAGCTGGATAGAGCGCAGGTCTCCGGAACCTGAGGCCGTGGGTTCGAATCCCGCCTCGCCTACCAAAAAAACCAAAAGCCGTGGCCCGAAAGCCTACGGCTTTTTTCTTTTCAGAGGGCCGCCCGTATCCTGTGCTCCACCGAGGCCTTGTTGAACTTCGGCGCAAGGAGCTTTTCGCCGAGGGTGTCGCCCACCAGCCGGTGGATTATCGTTTTTTTTGGCAAAAGTTTTATGAAGGCGGCGGCGCGGTCGGCGTACTTCTCTTCCGAAAGGGGCTC
>SRXB01000094.1 GCA_009724975.1 bacterium
TAAGGTGCGCCCTCGCGCCCGCCACGTGGCAATAAAACTGCCCCTTGTCGTCGCTTGCGCCGCGCGCGTAGAGCTTTCCCCCCTCAATCCACGGCTCGAAGGGCTCGCCGCTCCAGCCGTCAGTCTTGGCGGCGGGCTGGACGTCGTAATGGCCGTAAATCAAAACGGTCGGCGCGCCGGTTTTTTTTTGCCAGCGGGCCAAAACCGCGGGGTGGCCGCCAGTCTCCTCCACCGAAGCCTCGAAACCGTCTTCGGCGAATTTTTCAGCGATGAAAGAGGCGCAGGCGCGAAGGTCCGGCGCGAAAGCGCTGTCGGCGCTCACCGAGGGCATCCTAAGCACCTCCACCAGTTCGTCTATCAGCGCCTTTTCGCCCAAGCCAAGGGCGTTGAGAACCTTTTCCATGAAAATCCTATATCGAAAGGTGGGCCGTCCTGGCGGCGAGGGAGCTTTGCACCGCCGAGGCCTTCAAGAAGATTATGAAGCCGCGCCTGCCGCCGTTTATTCCCACGGTGTCGAAGGAGAGAAGCGATTCCTCCATCCAGACCGGCATCGTTTTTTTAGTCCCGAAGGGGCTTATGCCGCCGACAAGATATCCCGTGGCCTTTTGCGCCTCCTCCACCGTCGCCATGCGGGCGGCTTTTGCACCCGCATGGCGGGCAAGGTTTTTTAGCGACATTTCGCGGTCGGCGGGCATCAGGGCAAGGGTAAGGTCTTTGTCCAGCACCGCCACAAGGGTCTTTATCATCGCCTCCGGCGGCCACCCCAGCGCCTCCGAGGCATATTCCGCCCCCTTGACTCGAAAATCGTACTCCCTGCCCTCGTAGGGAATCTTCCGCTCTTCCAAAAAACGCTGGGCGAGTGTGACGGACACGGGAAACCTAGTTGCGGAGGCCCTGGAGCGGCGCGGGTATGCGTCCGCCGCGCCGGATGAACCCCTCGGCGCTCACCTTGCTGACCGGCATTACGGGAGCCTCCCCCAAAAGCCCGCCGAAACGAACCATCTCGCCGACCTTCTTGCCCGGGGCGGGAATTATGCGCACCGCCGTGGTTTTGTTGTTGGCGACGCCGATCGCCATCTCGTCGGCGATTATTCCGGCCAAGGTCTCGGCGCTGGTGTCGCCAGGGACGGCGACCATGTCGAGCCCCACGGAGCAGACGGCGGTCATCGCTTCGAGCTTTTCGATGGTTATCGCGCCCTCGCAGGCGGCGCGTATCATCGCGGCGTCCTCGCTAACGGGGATGAAGGCGCCGGAGAGGCCGCCGACGGAGGAGGAGGCGAAGGAACCGCCTTTTTTGACGGCATCGTTGAGCATCATGAGGGCGGCGGTGGAGCCGGGCGCTCCCGCCCTGCCGAGCCCCATAACCTCAAGAATCTGGGCGACCGAATCGCCCTCCGCCGGAGTGGGGGCGAGGGAGAGGTCGAGTATGCCGAAGCTGACCCCGAGCCTTCTGGCCATTTCCCTGCCGACAAGTTCGCCCGCGCGGGTTATCTTGAAGGCGGTTTTCTTTATGGTTTCGGCCACTTCGCCCAGGTTCGCCTTGGGGCCGAGCTTTTCCAGCGCCCTCCTTACGGTGCCGGGGCCGGAGACGCCGACCAGTATCGCGTTTTCCGGCTCTCCCGGGCCGAAGAATGCTCCGGCCATGAAGGGGTTGTCCTCCACCGCGTTGGCGAAGATGACGAGCTTGGCGCAGCCAAGACCGTCGTCCTTGGCGGTGGCCTCGGCGGTTTCCTTGAGTATGCGGCCCATCATGTGGCAGGCGTCGATATTTATGCCTGTGCGCAGCGAGGCCACCGAAACCGAGGAGCAAAGCCGCTCGGTGGTTGACAAGACCTTGGGGAGCGAGGCGATTAGCGCCTTGTCCACGTCGGTCTCCCCCTTGTGGACGAGGGCGGAAAAGCCGCCGACGAAATTTACCCCCACATCGCGCGCCGCCTCGTCTATGGCGACGGCGATATCAAGGAAAGCCTCCGGCTCCCTGGTGGGCACAACCATGGCCAGCGGGGTGAGGCTTATGCGGGTGTTTACTATTGGCAGGCCGTACTGCGCCTCTATGTCCAGAGCGGTAGAGCGCAGTTTTTCCGCCTTTCTGCGCATCTTTTCGCCTATTTTACGTCCGCAGGCCTTTATGTCGGGGTCCGAGCAGTCCCAGAGCGAGAGCCCAAGGGTGACGGTGCGTATATCCAGCTTTTCGTAGGCGATCATACCTACTGTTTCGTAGATTTCCTCGGGGGAGAATTTCATGGTAGCCCCTTTACACGCGGTGCATGTACTGGAAAACCTCGGCGTCGTGGACGGTTACGCTAAGGCCCATTGGATCCATCACCTCGGTGAGCTTTCCGTGTATCTGCGGCAGGCTCAAGGCCGAACCGGCTATGTCGGCCATCATCGTCATGGCGAAGACGTCGCCCGCGAAGACCTTTTGGTTTATGTCCTCGATGTTGACGCAGTTGTCGGCCAAAACGGTAGCCACGCGGGCAACTATGCCCACCTGGTCGCGTCCAATCACCGCTATTACTATCTTTTTGCCTTTTTTCGGCATCTGGCACATGCGAATTCTCCCTTGATCAATCAATTCCGTAACCCCTCGGCGTCACCATGCGTCCGCCGAGGTTTTTGGTAGTGCTGTTTCCGATTATCACCACGCTCATCATGTCCACCTTCTCGAAGGGAACGGCGGAGAGTGTGGCCAAAATGACTTCCTGCCCCTCCCTAAGGGCGTTTTTCACTATTCCCACGGGCGTATGGGGAGGGCGATGGGCTGAAAGAATCTCGCAGGCCCTGGCAAGGTGGGTCACCCGCTTTTTGGAGCGCGGGTTGTAGAGCGCCACTATGAAATCGCCCTCTGCGGCGGCTTTCAGCCTCTTTTCAATGAGTTCCCAAGGGGTGAGGAGGTCCGAAAGGGAGATTACCGCAAAATCGGTCATGAGCGGCGCGCCAAGTATGGAGGCCGCGGAGCCTACCGCCGAGACGCCCGGTACTATCTCCAGTTCCACCGCGCCTTCGGGGTCCATCTTGCCCAATAGCTCTATCACCAGCCCAGCCATGCCGTAAACCCCCGGGTCGCCGGTGCTGACCACCGCCACTTTCTTGCCCGAGAGGGCCAGCTCGACCGCTTTTTCGCACCGCTCGACCTCTCGGGTCATGCCGGTCGAGAGAACTTCCTTGCCGCGCAACACCTCGCCGAGAAGCTCTATGTAGTAGCTGTAGCCCACCACCACGTCAGCCTCGCCGAGGGCGTCGAGGGCCCGTTGTGTCATGTGTTCGGGCGAGCCCGGGCCTATGCCTACGACAAAAATCATCTATCTTTCTCCACTGGCGGGAGGGCGACCGCCGCCGTCCACGTCCCGCCGGATTTTTTTTCCATCAAAAGTTTTCCGCCGCTTGCAAAAAGCGCCGCCGCCTCGCAAACGGAGGGCGTTCCCACCGCCTCCCTAACCCTTGCGGAGGGGTTTGGGGTCTTCACGGCTTCAAGCTCCTTCGCCGAAAAGGTTATGAACTCAACCCCTAGCCTTTCGGCGAGGTCTAAAAGGGCTTTTTCCCCGCGCTTGGCGTCGACGCTGTAAAGGGCTTTTACGCTCTGGCCACAGAGCCCCGCTTCGTCCAAGGCGCCCAAAACCCCCTCACACACGGCACTTGGGTCCGCATCCAGCCTGCAGCCCGCGCCCATATAAAGGACCTTGGGCCGCAAGTAAAGCGCGTCCAGCGGCAAAATCCTGAAGGTAAGCGCCGCGACCGCCCCGCGAAAGGAGCAGGCCTCGGCCAGCGAGTCCGTTACCAGGTCGAAGTGGGGAAAGATATCCGAATAACGGCTAAAATCAAGTCCTTCCTCAATGTAAAGACAAGCCGGATCGGCGTTGGCGAAGGCCCCGTTCAGGTCGGCGACCCGCTTTTTCCCCTCCAGCGAAAGTCCCTTCTCCCTTGCCCAAACCTCAATGGCGGGCTTTTGCGCGCAATCGGTCGCGGTGGTTATAACCGGCGTCATGCCGCACTTGCGGGAGATTTCAAGGGAGAGCTCGTTGGCCCCGCCCAGATGTCCGGCAAGGAGAGGGACGGCGAAAAGCCCCTTGGTGTCTACCAAAACCACCGGCGGGTCTTCATATTTGGACTTTAGAAGCGGGGCGATTGAGCGGACGGCTATTCCGGCGGCCATCACCAGAATCAGCCCCGCGCTCTTCCCCCAAAGCTCCTCCACAAGGCCGGCGACGGGTTTTGAAAAACCCTTTGCCCCCTCGACGCAAAACCGCTCAGGCGCGTAAACCTCCGCGCCGGTGGCCGCGCCGATTTTCAGCGCCGCCAAAGCCCCCATTTTAGTGAGGGTTATCGCGTGAAGCCTTTTTTCGCCGGTTTTACCTCGGTTCAACCTTCCCCCTTGCGATAACCGTGGGTAAAGGAGGAATCGTAAAGTTTTGAGCGCGAAAAACCGCTGCCCAGTATGCGCGGCCCTAGGGGGTCGCCGACTATTATCATCGACTGCTTGACGAAACCGGCCTTCTCGACCTTTTGGGCTATATCCACAAGGGTGCCTGAAACTTGCGACTGGTCGGGCCACCCCGCGCGGGAAACTACGGCGGCGGGAGTCTCGGGGGAACGACCCCCCTGAAGGAATTTTTGCACCACCTCGAAAATGCGGTCCACCGAGAGAAAAACGCAAATGGTGGCCCCCGTGGCGGCGAGCTTTTCCAGAGACTCCCCCTCCGGCACTCCGGTGCGCCCAGCCATGCGGGTGAAAATCACCGTCTGGCTCATCTCGGGCAGCGTCAACTGCGCCTTTAGCGCCGCGGCGGAGGCGAAAGCGCTTGAAACGCCGGGAATCACAGCCGTTTCAACCCCCTCGGCCTCAAGGGGAACCATCTGCTCCATAATCGCGCCGTAAAGGGAGGGGTCGCCGGTATGGAGGCGAACCACGGTTTTTCCGGCTCCGGCGGCATCCAGGCAGACCTTCGTGGTTTCATCAAGGCTCATCGAGGCGGTGTCGAAGATTTCTCGCGCCTTCGACGCGAATTCAAGCAAAGCGGGGTTGACGAGGCTTCCCGCGTAGAGCACCACATCGGCCTCCTCAAGCGCCTTTTTACCTTTCAGCGTGATAAGTTCGGGATCGCCGGGCCCTGCCCCGACGAAAATCACCTTTCCTCGCAACTTCAATCCTTCCTGTTCTTTATCTTGACGAGTATCACGGGATTTTCAGCGGCGCGGATATTCCCCTCGCCCACCTTTCTTGACCTGCTGAAGGAGAGATCGACCCACTCGCAATCCTTCCCGTTCTCCTTCGCCCACATAATCGCCTCGGCGAAGGTTTCGGAGAGGACGGCGGAAACGACCACTATCCCGCCCTCCTTCAGTCTTGAGAAGGATTTGTAGAGAATGTATGGAAGCGCGCCGTTTGAGCCGCCTACGAAGACCCTGTCCGGCGGAGGCAGGCCATCCAGCGCGTCGGGGGCGGGGCCGTTCGCTATCCAGACCCCCGCCGTGCGAAAGCGCTTGCGGTTCTCCCTGATGTTCTCAAGGGCGCTCTGCTCCTTTTCAACCGACCACACCTGTATTGAGGGGTTTAAAAGGGCCGCCTCGATGCCCACCGAGCCGGAGCCCGCGCCCACGTCCCACAGGACCGCCTTGCCGCGAGGAAGCTCCAAAAGCCCCATTATGACGGCCCTTACCGCGGCCTTCGTTATCTTGCCGCCCTCGGAGGCGAACATCGTCTCCGGAATGCCCGGGCCGAGCGGCCTCGGGTCGGCATCGCCCTGCACCAGAATGACGACGTTGAGATCCGATCCCTCCCAATCGACGAAATCCTCCACAAGGCCGCGCATCACCGACTCCTCGGGCTGGCCGAGGTCGGAACAGACAATCATCTCAAGGTCGTCCCAGCCTGTTTGCAGCAAAAAGCGGGCGATGCGCGCCGGGGTGTTGACCGAATCGGTGAAGAGCCCCACCTTCGGCGCGCCAAGAACCTGCGCCAGCTCCTGCAAATCCCTTCCGTGAAGGCTCGCCAGCCTCGCGTCGGACCAGCTCAGCCCCGCCAGCGCGAAGGCGACCTGCATGGAGGAGACCGCCGGACGTATCACGACTTCGCCCGGTCCGAATTTTTTCAACAGCAATGCCGCAATGCCGAAAAACGCAGGGTCGCCTGAAGCGAGGAAAACCGCGTTGGCCGAGGGGTCGCCCGCGAGATTCGCGGCTATCTCGGAAATCTTTCCGTCGAGCGGGAGGATGTCGTGAGCGATATTCACGACAAGTGGCCTGTGCCGCTCCGAGGCGAAAACCATCTTCGCTTCGCCGATTATACGCTGGGTGTCCAGATCGAGCTTTTTGCAGCCCGGATGCACCCCTATTACCCAAATCCTCGTCTTTTTCATCTAACCTTCACCCTCGGGGCACCGCCACCTTGCCAGCAGGCCGCCCGAATAATCAAATAATACAGCTTCAAGACCCGGATTCCCGCCCATCTCCTCGCAGGAGACCTCCGCCACCTCCCGCGCCAGAAGTTTCCAGAACCCCCTCTCCCCCTTTTGGGAGAGCTCCTCGAAAACCTGGCGCGCGGTGTTGCACGAAAGGGCCGCTTCGGCCTCCTCCTTCGGGAAACCGCCTTTCTCCATTAGTCTTTTTACAACTTTAAGGTCCAAAGAGGAATCCTTAACGTGCGTGGAAAAGTTTTTGCCCGCGACTTTCACGAATTTGGCGAACTGCCCCGCCAGCACCGGCGAAAGCCCCCTCTCCCTCGCCTTTTGCAGCGAATAGCCCACGTGGTCGCCCATTATGACTGCGGCGGTGTCGGCAAGCTCGGGGTAAAGGCGTTTGGCGGCCTCCTCGCTCGTCCTGCCGAAAGCCAGAATCGCCCGCTTGTGGCCGGTGGCAAGGGCAACGTCTAGGCAGGCGTCGATGGTGGCCCGCCAGGCGGCGGTGGACATGGGTATCACGATTCCGGTGGTGCCCAGAATCGAAATGCCGCCGATTATGCCGAGCTGGGCGTTCATGGTTTTTTTTGCCCGCGCGGCCCCCTCGGGAACGCTGACCATCACGCTGAAAATCCCCACCGAGACGCCGCACTCGGCGGCGGCGCGCAAAACTGCCTCCCGAATCATCTCACGGGGAGCGGGATTTATCGCGGGCTGGCCGACCTTTACCGCAAGGCCGGGCTTTGTGACTGTCCCTACCCCCTCGCCCGCCGAAATTTCAATCCCAAGGCTCTCCTCTTCGCCCTTGGCGGTTGAAAAGCTTGCTCTTGCGCGGATTTCGATGCCGTGGGTTACGTCGGGGTGATCGTCGCCCCCCTCCTTCACCACGCCGCACTCGCGCCACCCCTCACCGGAGAGTGGATTTACCAGTTTAAAGGAAACTTTTTGTGCCTCGTCCTTTCCAAAGGGCAAAAAAAGCGCGGCCTCCTCCGGAAATTGGCCGAAAAGCGCCCTCACGGCCCCGTAAGCGGCGGCGGCGGCGCAAGCTCCGGTTGAATAGCCGTGTCTTAAGGCTTTTTTCGCCATCTGGCGGCTACACCTCTCCCATCACGGCCTTGAAGAGGGCGTTGACGCAGGCGGCGGCGACGTTGCTTCCACCCTTGTTGCCCGC
>SRXB01000403.1 GCA_009724975.1 bacterium
AGCCCCTTGCCGACCCTTTCGAGCCAGCAGATGGCGGTGTTTTTGTCAAACTGCATCTGAACCCCTCATAAAGCCGTCTCTTTAGACCGGCTAGAATCCCTTAAGGAAGTTTTCTATTACGTCGAGGACATACTGCATGTCCGAAAGCTCAAGGTCCTGGTGAACGCCAAAGTGTATGCCCCGCGTTCCGGCGTATTCGGCGTTGGGGAAGTCGCCCTTTTTGTGGCCCAGGTGGTAAAAGCCGGCGCACTGGGTTGGCATGGAGGCGAAGAGGGTGCGCGTCTCCACCCCGTTCTTTTCAAGGTAATCGGTGAGCTGGGCGCGGGTGAAGGGGACCTTTTCGCGCATGAGGACTGGGACGGCGTGGGGGCCGATGGTTTCGTGCGCCTCTTCTTTTATGGTGAAGAGGAACTCACCGAATTTCTCGAAGCGATCGAGGACGTAGATGAGGTTGTCGTGGCGTTTTTTGAGTATCTCGCCGTAGACCTCAAGGGCTCCGATTCCTATGGCCGCCTCAAGTTCGTTCATTTTGCACGAGTAGCCTATGCGGTCGAAGGTGAAGCGTATGTCTTCGCCCCCCTCGCCCCTAAAGCGCTTGGCGCAGTAGGCGGAGGCGGTGTTGAGCGCGCAGCTTTTGCACGAGCAGGTGCGCCCGTGGGAGCGCAGCGAGCGCAGGATGTCGGCGTAGTCTTCCCTGTCGGTGGTGACTACCCCGCCCTCGCCGGTGGTTATTATGTGGGCTACGTAGGTGGAGAAGGCGGCCATGTCGGCGAGCGAGCCGGCGGGTTTGCCCTTGTAGATCGCCCCGTGGGCCTCGGCGGCGTCCTCTACTACGACCAGGCCGTGTTTTTTGGCTATCTCGTTGATGGTATCCATCTCGGCGGGTTTGCCCATGAGGTGGACGGGCATTATAGCCCTGGTCTTCGGGGTTATCGCCGCTTCGATTCCGGCAGGGTTGATGTTGAGCGTTTCAAGTTCGACGTCGACGAAGACGGGGGTGAAGCCGGCGTGGAGGACCGCGTTGCCGGTGGCTACGAAGGAGAGTGAGGGGATTATAACCTCGTCCCCCCTTTTCGCTCCGAAGTCGTGGAGAACCGCCAGGGCGAGGATGTCGGCGTCGGTGCCGGTGCTTACGGCCACCGCCTCTTTGGCCCCCACGAGGGAGGCGAAGCGGTCCTCGAACTCGCGCACGAGTTTCCCGCTCGATATCCTGCCGGTTTCAAGGGCGTTCATCGCCAGCTTCCTGGCGGTGTCGGTAATCGTTATCGTCCCGAATGGAATTCGCTTCAATTTAATACTCCCTCCCCTTCATCACGGGGGGCATTCGCCGCAGACCGAGCGAAAGAGGTTGGTGCTTAGGTATCTGTCGCCCCTGTCGGGGAAGATGACGGCCACCGCCCCCTCGCCCAGCTCTTCGGCGGCCGCGAGGGCGGCCCACATCGCCGCGCCCGAGGACATGCCCACAAAAAGCCCTTCCTCGTGGGCCAGCCTTCTGGCCATCTCGAAGGCGTCTTCATCGGCGACGTGTATCGTCCGGTCGAACCCCTTGGGGTCGTAAATGCCCGGGACTATCGCCTCCTGCATGTTTTTGAGCCCCTGTATGCGGTGCTTGGGGTTGGGCTCGGCGGCTATGACTTTCACGTGGGGGGCCTTTTCGCGGAAATATTTGCTTATTCCCATGACGGTGCCCGAGGTGCCGAGGCCCGCCACCACCGCGCTTAGT
>SRXB01000003.1 GCA_009724975.1 bacterium
CGGCTTGGTGGGCTTTTTCTCCACCTTTTCCACCACAGGCTTCGTTTCGCGCACGACCTCTATCAGGCCGCCGTCGTAGAGGTTCAAAAGGGCGCACCAGCCGTTGAATTCGCCCTGGCGGGCTACGTCTACGACCTGCTTTACGGTTCTCGCCCCGTCTATGACGCGAAAGACCGCCTGGTCCTCCGGCTCGAATTTCGGGCCGGGGAATTTGCCCTCTATTTTACGGAATACCAGCTTGTCGGAGGGGATTTTCCTCATGATGGCGGGCCATTCGTCTATCTGGCGGGACCCTTCCATCAAGAGGGCGTCGATGCTTAGCAAGGTGTCGACGCCTTCTTCATATTCGATGTCGCAGGCGTTGAATTTGTATTGGCCGCGCTTTAGCCGCATCAGGTTGAAGGCCAGTTCGCGGCGCTGGAGGGCGAGCATCGCCTGGAATTCGCCGGTGCGTATCGCGCCCATTCTTATTAGGGTGTCGCCAAGCCTTCTGAGGTTGCGGTTTTGAAGGTCAAGGGCGTAGTCGAGCTGTTTTTGGGTGATGAGCTCGGCGCGCACAAGCATGATGCCTATGGCGGTGTTGGGGTCTTTAGTGGGGGGGACGGCGTCGAAGAGCTGTCCCCGCACGAAGCGGACGGATGCCCTGCCCTCTTCGGTGGTTATCTCAAGCACCCCTGTTTTTCCCTGGGAGGCTATGAGCTGGAATATCTCGGCCATTCCGAATGATTCGAGTGAGCCTTCAAAGGACATTTTCTTCCTCCCCTAAAAGCGCTCGCTGGTGCGGGCCGAGATGATGTGGCAGATGAGGGTTATCGCTCCGGCTACCCAGGGAGCGCCGGACTGGCCCCAGGAGAAGAAGGGGACCGGAGCCATGAAGGAGGAGATGAGCCATGCAACCGCGAAGGCCCATACTACGCCGAATATAAGGTTCACCGTCCCGCCGGTATCGACTATGTAGCGGCTGAAACCCGGGAAGAGGTATGCGCCGAGTTTACGCAGAAAGCCGGTCTTCACCGTCCACTGCTGTATGGATTCCTTCATGCGCCTTATGCTGGTTTCGTCCATTCCGGAGGCGTTTTTGAGCGACCAGCAGGCGTCGCATATCTGCATGGATTTTCCGCGCGGGTGGCAGCGCTGGCATTTTATCTTGCCGCAGCTTATGCAGCGTATCGAGAGGCGGTGACGCTTGGCGAAGTAGGCCGCGACGAGAATAAGGGTTATTACGCCGGCCAGGTAGAAGGGGGTTATGGTGAAGCGTTTGCCGCCCATTAGCCCCCAGGCGCTGGTGAGCCAGCTCGGCATCTGCACTTCGGATTTCATCTGGCTTTTCATCAGCGCGTGCGGGATTTGCGGCTCGGCCAGGGTTATTTCGCCGGAGACCACGGGAGCGTTGATTTCGTAGCGCTTCATGGCTGCGGCTCCGGCGGCCTCGGCACGGGCCATCGCGTCCTGGCTTCTGGCGAGGTCGAGGCGGGCGGTGTAGAGCATTCCGAGGTTGTACCAGATCATCCAGTCGTCGGGGTCCGCCTCGGCGGCTTTTTCATAGGCCTTTACCGCGGCGGCGGCGTCTTTTTTCTGGTAGAGGATGTTGCCGATGAGCTGGAGGGGCAGGCTTTCCCCTGGGAATTTCGAGGCCGCCTTCTGCGCGTTGTAGAGGGCGTTGTCGAGGTTGTGGGCGCGCCTTTCCAGGTAGATTCTGGAGAGGATGGCTTCGTATTCCTCTTCCCCGAAGGCCGAGCCGATTTTCTCGGAAATCTCCTTGCCCGCGTCGCCCTTCATCACCCTGTAGAGCAAAAAGGCGCGCTCTCCGGGCTGGCCGGTTATGCGGGCGCCTATCTGGAGGGCGGAGAGGGTCAAAACCATCAGGACCAGCGCCACGCCAAGGGGTACAAGGACTTTTTTCGGGATGTAGACGGAGTTTATCACCGAAATGGCGATGAATAGTATCAGCAGGCCAGGAAGGGCCGCGAGGACGGCGCTTGCGATGAGGATGAGGGCGGCGTAGGGCAAAAAGCGCCTCAGGCCGATTTTGAACATATCTTTGAAGTCATGGAAAAAGAGTGGGAAGTAGTAGGGGGTCATGGTGACGGTGAGCCCCACCGCCACTATTATGGCGGCGCAGCAGGCCACCATCAGGGCCCAAACCGGAAGCGCCATGGTGAACCAAGGGTCGGCCCAAAGGGTGTCGTAGAAGGATTTGAGCGCGCTGAAGGCTGTGCCGAAGTCGGAGATGGAGAAGGCATTTTTGGCGGTGGCGGCCCAGACGCGGGGTTCTGCGGGAGCCGCTATTTTTGCGGCGTTGAGGTAAGCGGCGGCATCTTCCTTAGATGCGGCGGCCCCAGCTTCCGAGATGAAGGCGTTGGCGAGCGGAACCATGTCGGAGTACCCGCCGCGAATTTTTTCCATGTTTATCGCGGTGGCAAGCTCCTGGCTCCTGGCGCCGTCGGCGGCCAGGTTTTTGATGGCGGCTGGGATTTCGCCCGCGAGGGAGGGCCAGGCGGCGAGTGACGCGATGAAAACCCACAAAATCAAGGTCAGGCGCGCGCGTTTGATGGTAATCCCTCCTTGCCGATGGCCCCTTGTGGGCCGGATTTAACCCTTGGGGCTGGCGGCCCTCACATACATGAGCTTCAGGTCGCCGGTTAGCCTTTCCATGAGAAGCTGTTCTTCCCGCGTGAGGTTTCCCCTGGTTTTTTGGGCCAGCATGTCGATGAGGTCGATGGAGTAGCGGGCATGCGCGAGGTTTTTTGAGCGGACGCCGGTGATGGGATCGGGGGCCTCGCCCAAGCTGATGGCGGCGGCCTGCGCCAGACTTACCACAAAGCCGGAAAAATCGGCTTGTGGAAGCTCGGCGGCGTTGTTTTCCCCGCTTTTGGGCGTTTCATTCGAGGACACGAAAACCTCCGCAAGATTAAAAATCCAAAATCGCTGATTTCATTATGATTTTTAACCTAATGCAGAGTAGCACACAAGGGGGGCCTTGGCAAGAGACGCAAGGCCCCCTTTGCTTTTGGGTATTTACTTGACCACGTAGGCTTTCTTTATCGTGACGGCTTCAAGGGGTACGTCTCCGAAGCCGCGGACGTTTCCGGTCTTCACTGCGGAGATTTTGTCGACCACTTCGAGGCCCTCGACGACTTTTCCGAAAACGGCGTAGCCCCAGCCGCGCATGTCTTTTGATTTGAAGTTCAAAAAGTCGTTGTCCACCGAGTTGATGAAGAACTGGCTGGTGGCGCTGTTGGGGTCGTTGGTGCGGGCCATGGCTATGGTTCCGCGCTTGTTCAAAAGGCCGTTGTCGGCCTCGATCTGGATCGGGGCGTTGCCTTTTTTGGGGGCCATGTCGGGGGTGAAGCCGCCGCCCTGGACCATGAAGCGGGGAATGACGCGGTGGAAGATAAGTCCGTCGTAGTAGCCCGCGTTTACGTAATCGAGGAAGTTCTTGACGGTGACGGGGGCTTTTTCCTGCTCCAGCTCGATTATCATCTTGCCCATGCTAGTCTCCAGCGCCACCTTGGGTTTGTCGGCGGCGAATGAGGCCGTGGCGAAGGCGATCAGCACGAGGGCCGCTGCGAATATCTTCTTCATGGGGTGCTCCTTTTCAATTCAATTGGAATTTTCAGGGTTTATAACTATCCACGCGGCGAAGGCCCACTTGCCCGTGGTTTTGTTCTTCAAGGTGACCCTTATGCGGTTGACGCGGTTTTTCACCGCCGTCCCCTCGGCTGTTATGAGGCCTGTAGCCTGGTCGAAAGAGGCCTTAAGCCTCCCCTTCTCGCTGACAAAGACGCTCACTTCGCCCTCTTTGTATTTTTGCGGGTCTTTGACGCGCGCCCTCACAGCCTGTATTACCCCGCCCTTAACGGGACCGGCCTTCGGGGAGACTTCGTAGAGGTCAAGGGGCTCGTAGCCCATGCGCTCGTGGAAAAGACCGAGGTCGGAGACGGCTCCCACCACCGCGAAGCGCGGTATGGCGAATTTGTCCTGCGCTTGCGAGGCGGCCCCCGCGTCCTGGGTGAAGCCCAGGGCGTATCCGGCGGCCCTGGCCTCGGCCAGCACCGTTTCGTTGAACTCGCCGTAGGGGTAGGTGAACCACTTTGGATCGAACCCCTCCCTCCTTAACACCTCGCGGGAGGCGTAAAGCTCGTCGCGGATTCTGGCCATATAGGCGCTTTCGTTCTCACCTTTTAGGGGAGCGCCCATGCGCGAGTGCTCGGAGCCGTGGCAGAGTATCTCCACCCCCGCCATTTGCAGCTCTTTGAGCTGGGCCCACGTCGCGTAGTCGCCCCAGCCCCGCTCCACCGGCCCCGTGGAGACGGTCATCGCGAAAGGGTAGCCGAATTCCTTGAGTATGGGCCAGGCGTTTTGGATTACCGACCTGTAGCCGTCGTCGAAGTGAATTACGACGCTCTTTGGCGGTATCTCCTCGCCCCTCAGCAGGAAGCCTTCGAGCTTTTTGGTGGAGATGACGGTGAAGCCGCTATCTTTGAGCCATTTCATCTGCGAGCGGAATATATCCACGTCGACGTTGGTGGAAGGGTAGCGGGAATCGCCCACGCGGTGGAAGATAAGCGCGCGCGCGTCGCCCTGCGCCAGGGCCTCGGAGGCTAAAAGCAACAGAAGTAAAGCCGCAAGCCTGTAAAAGAGGGGGCGCATTTTAGAGGTTGTAGAGGTTTTCTTCGATTTTGCCGAAGTGTCCGACCAGCGATTCCTCGCCTATGGGCACTATCACCGAATCGTCGTAGCGGGCGAGGTTGTTTTGCCTGATTATGAGGCGAATGTCTTCAACATACTCGGCCCCGCGAGTGCTGTAGCGCAAAAGCCCCTGCGCGAGCCTCTGGGAATCGAGCTTTTCGCCCTTTTCGCGAAGCTCCGAGCGTATCTGGCGAAAATCGCCGTAGGCCGAGAAGGTGTTGAGGTTTTTTATGTAGGAGTCGACCGACTGCGCGATGGTCGGGTAGCGGGCGAGGCCGTATTTCTTGTCGAGGTCGCTTCTGGCGGGGACTATTCCCTTGGTTGGGGAGAAGCTCCACTGGCCGAAGAGGTTGTTGCCCTCATTGGCGAAGCGCGACCCTCCCCACGCCGATTCGCTGGCGGCCTGGGCCACCGCGAGGCTTGGAGGAACTATGTCGACCCTGTGCAGGAGCGATTTGACCAGCTTTTGGGGGTCCTTCTCGATGAGCCGACCGGCCGAGGAGGCCAAATCGTAGCACTCGGCGCTCTCAAGGAGGAAAGACTTTTCGGCGGCGTCTGGAGCCAGCCCCTTCCCCAGTTTTTCCAGCAGGGAGAGGAGTCCCTCTCGCCTTTGGGCTATTTTTTCGTTCGCGGCCACTACGTGCGGCAGGACCGAGAGGATGAAAAGCTCTTTGCGCTTCTTGGCGGGAAGGTCGGAGATTCCCTTGGGAATCGAAAGGGGGGCGAAGCCCGGCACCGAGGTTTCGTCGTCAAAGCCCGACCAGACGTTTTTGACTATCTTGGAAAGGGCCTTCAGGTCGGTGGGGTGCAAGGTGAAGAACCCGCGCCTTGCCGGTTCCGGCTGGACAGCTTCGGCTTCGGGCGCGGCAATTCCTTGCGGCGCGGCCTCCGTGACGGAGGCGACGGCGACTTTTGCCTCGCGGTGTTCAACGGTCTCGGCGTAGCGCAAAACAACTCCCGCCGCTACCAGTATGAAGAGCGGCAGGAGAACCGACAGCGTTCGCCGGATGCCCGCCTTTGTAATGCTCATTTCTTTATCAACAGTCCTTTAAACTCGAATACAGACAACACAAGTTGAGTATTTTACATAAAACCACAGCCGTTTGTCAATAATTCAAACCTTCAAGGATTATTGCAAGTTGCGCGATTCAAAGAAAAGAAGCGCTATTGGATTAAACCGGCCACCAATTGACTTAATTTTTCTTTTTGCAAGCTCCGCAGTTCTCGCACCCGGTGCAGTTCGTAAGCGCCGCTCGGCAGCGCGGGCAAAGGAGTATCAGGGGGTCTGATACCGGCAGGCCGCAGGAGGGGCACTTTCTTTGTGCGATCTTTGTCTCGTTCTCTTTCCCTGCCATCGGACCTCCTCCTAAAGCACTATCTGGGCGAGGATTCCTCCGACCGAGAAGGCGAGGACCCACGACCCCAGCCAGATGTAGATGCCCTGCCTGAACCCCCTCTCCTTGAAAAGGACCATGAGGCTGGCGATGCAGGGTACGAAGAGGGTTATCGTCACGAGCGAGACGACCGTCTGCCACGGCGAGAGGGAGAGCTCCATAAGACCAGCCGCGCCGAAATCGCGCCTGACCATACCCATTATGAAGGCGGTGGCGGCCTCGCCCGGGAGTTTGAGCCAGCCCTCGGTGAGTGGAGAGAGGAACTTTTGCCAAAGATCCAGCAAACCGCTCTGGAGCATCAGCGTCACCCCCAGCGCGCCAGCCATGAACCAGGGCCAAGCCTCCTTCATGAAGAAGAAGGTGCGCATGCCGGTCTTGCGAAGGACGTTCGAGGGCTTCGGCAGGCGCATGGGGGGCAGGTCGATTAAAAGCGGGGTGGTTTCGCCCGGAACGGCCCTTCCCATCACCGTTCCGACCGCAACGAGGCAGGCGAAGATGACCAGGCCGTAGGCGGCGGTGTATTTCGGCCCTATGGAGGCCAGCATTCCGGTTATTACGCCTATCTGCGCCGAGCAGGGTATGACGAAATTGAGTATGGCGGTGGCTATCGTCCGCTCGCGGTTGGAGCCGAGTATGCGGGTGGTGATGGTGCCGAGCTGGACGCACCCGAAGCCGAGGATTATCGGGATTACGGCCCTGCCGTTGAGGCCGATGGAGCTCATCACCCTGTCCACGAAGGCCGCAAGGCGCGGCAGGTAGCCGGAATCCTCCAGGAGGGAGAGGGTGAGGTAAAAACCGGCCACGAGCGGGAGCAAAAGTCCCAGAAGGTAGGTTACCGTCATGGTGAGTACGCCGAACTCGCCCACCAGCAGGACCCCCAAAAACCCGTCGGGAGATATGAAGCGGGCCACGGCCCCCCTGACCCAGGGCTCGTAAAGCCCCTGCATTATCTTCTCTTCCGTTACCCCCACCACCTCGCCCGCGATGAGGACTCCAACAAGCTCGTAGGATCCCCACAGGACCAGAAAGAGAATAACGAGGCCGCTGAAGGGCGAGAGACAAAGGGCCCCTATCGCGGAACGAAGCGCCCCCCCTCCCGCGGGGCGGCTGACCGCCTTCTCGACCACCTCGTTGACCCTCGCGCGGCGAAGGATGTAAATCTCCTCGCGTCCCTTCTCCCCTCCGCTGAGGTGGACGCCGTGAATTCCGGCCACGACCTCGTCGCCCTCGGCCACCATCAGCGCTTCTGGCCGCTCGTCGATGCGGTCCAAAAGGGCGGTGACGCGTTTTTCGATCTCGGGCGTAGGTATTCCGGGCCTTGCGCGCTCCACGGCGGCCAGCACCTCGGCGATTCCCCTGCCCGCGACGGCGGTGCAGGGAATGACCTCGACCCCAAGAAGCTCGGAGAGGCGGCCCGCGCCTATCTTCAGCCCCAGCCCCTCGGCCTCGTCGGCGAAGTTAAGGGCGACGACCACGGGGATGCCCATGTCTATTATCTGGATTGTGAGGAAGAGGTCGCGTTCGAGGTGGGTGGAATCGACTACGTTCACCACCACGTCTGCGTCGAGGATGACGTCACGAGCCACGCGCTCCTCGTCGTTGAAGGAGCCGACGCCGTAAACGCCCGGGGTGTCGAAGAGCGCCCAGTCGCCCACCTTGCCCGCCAGAACCTCGACGGTTGTGCCGGGAAAGTTGGAGACTTCGACATACATGCCGCTGAAGGCGCCGAAAAATACCGATTTGCCGACATTCGGATTACCGGCCAGAACGAGCTTTTTCCTCCCCTCCGCGCTTAACTGCGGGGGTGAGTGTGTGTGTGCGCCGCCCATTATAGGCTTCTTTCCTCAGGAGGCGCGGCGAACCTTCAGCGAATCGGCCAGGGCGCGCCCAAGCGCGATCTCCTGCCC
Source organism: bacterium (assembly GCA_009724975.1). Lineage (GTDB taxonomy): Bacteria > Desulfobacterota > Deferrisomatia > Deferrisomatales > BM512 > SCTA01. The sequence goes on from SRXB01000003.1 coordinate 7,994, forward strand.
GCCGAACTTGAGGACCACCGGCCCGAAGGGAATGCGCGCATGGCAAACCACCCTTGAGCCGGGGGCGATGCCGAAGCGCAGAAGCTGATGCCGTATCTGACCCTCCGGCACCGACTCCACTATCGCTTCCTCGCCTTTCCTGAGTTCGCTAAGGCTCACTTCACTCTCCCGATATCCCGCCGCCGCCAGGGGCGCGGAATGAAATTGTTGATAACGATTTTCAATATAAATATATCCACCCGCGCACCCTTGTCAACCCTTTTTTGATAATAATTTTCATTAGCGATAAGTGGCGCCATTTCACCCCTCGACAGCGAAGGGGAATTTAGATATGTTTTCGTGACGGAATTCCACATAAACCAAAGCGGGAAAAAAGATGAAAGACTACCCCATCTCGGTAAAGGAAGAAGTGCGCTGGCGCGACGCCGACGCCCTTGGCCACGTCAACAACGCCGTCTACCTCACCTACTTCGAGATGGCGCGGGTGGCCTTCCTAAAAGCCCTTTACGGGACCTTGACGATGGAAGCGGTGAATTTCGTGCTGGCCTCCGTGACCTGCGAATACATCAGCCCCGTCTTCGTTGGCGACTCCATAGAGATAGGGATAAAGGTGGTAGAGGTGGGGCGCACCAGCTTTGACTTCGAATACATGATAGTGCACGCGCAAGAGGGCTTCCCCATAGCGAAAGGACGCTCCACGCAGGTTTTCTACGATTTCCAGGAATCAAGGAAGATGCCGATACCGGAAGGGTGGATTGAAAGCGTGGAGGAGATATCAGGCGAGAAGATACGAAGAAAGCAGGTTCCGGCGGCGGAGTCCTAGCCCTTTTTCTTGTTTTCCTCCGCCTCGCTCAGGCGGTGGTAGACGGGGGCGAGAAGTGCGGGTTCGACCGCCTCCCCCCTTTTGAAGGCCCGAAGGCCAAGCGCGGCGACCTTTAAAGGGTCTATCGCCCAATCCTTCTCGGGCGCGACCGAAAAACCATCCCCCAAAATTTCCCTGAAGACCTCCGAATAAGCCTTCGCCCCGCTTCCGGCAAGCAGCAGGGGCTTTTCGCAACCTTTCAGAAGCCTTGCGAACTCTTCGGGAGCGTAAGCGCCCTCCACTATCGCCTCGCCCATATCCTTGGAATAGGCGGCGGCGTAAACTTGCCCCTTCTTCGCGTCCACAAGGGCCGCCACCGTCCCCTCACCCGCAAAAGCCCCAAGCGCGAGCGCCTTCAGGGTGGAAACCGGCGCTACTTCAACCCCCAGGCCAAAAGCAATCCCCTTGGCGGTGGCTATGCCGACCCTGAGGCCGGTAAAGGAGCCCGGGCCTCGGGTCACCGCGACAAGGCGGATCTCTTCCCTGGCCGCGCCGCCCTCTTTGAGAGCCCCTTCAATCTGGGAAAAGAGCGATTCGGAGTGTTTTGAGCCGCCGGTCGCCACCGAGGAGGACAACACCTCGCCGCCTCGGCAAAGGGCAACGCCCGTTGTCGTCTGGGAGGTGTCCAGCGCGAGGATCAGCGGCTCTTTCATCCCATTATCCGCGCTATGTCGTTGTATAGGAGAAAGAGCATCAGCATGGCGAGGATGAAGAACCCCACCTGCTGTGAGATTTCGCGGGTGCGCTCGCTCACCGGCTTGCCGCGCACTGCCTCTATGAGGAAAAAGACGAGGAGGCCGCCGTCGAGAATCGGCATCGGCAGGATGTTGAGCACCCCTAGGTTTGCGCTGAGGACTCCCATCAAAAAGAGGAAGGCCACAAACCCCGCCCTCATCGCGTCGCCCGCAAGGCCCGCTATCGCCACCGGCCCGCCGACATCGTCGCGGCTTCCCTTGCCGGTGACCAGCTTGGCCACCACGTCCAGCGTCATGACGGAGATCTCCCACGTTTGCCTGACCCCCTCGATGGGAGCCCGCCAAAGTGGCGCGCCGTCGTTCATCTGCTTTAATTCGCCGGACCACTTTATGCCGACCACGGGCCTTGGCTCGGCCCCCGCCTTGTCGGCGACCATCTCCGGAGTGAGCGAGAAAGAGAGCCTTTGGCCGCCGCGCTCGGCCTCGATTTTAAGTTCCTTGCCGCCGGAGGAGTTTATGGCCAGCGCCATCTCGTCCCAGGTGGCGACGCTTTTGCCGTTTACCGCCACTATGAGGTCGCCCGCCATCATTCCCACGGCCTTGGCGGGCATTTTTTCGCTCACTTCGCCCACGGTCGCCACCCTCGCCTGGGTGCCAAGGAGCGAAAGGCCCGAAAAGATGACAACCGCAAGGATTATGTTCATCAAGGGGCCAGCGATGACGGTGGCTATGCGCTCGTGTACGGGGCGGGCGGGAAAACTGCGGTAAAAATCGGGGTCGTTCTCCTTTTCCCCCTCCTCGCCGGTGAGGTCGCCGCCGTGGAACTTCACATACCCGCCGAAAGGCAGCGCCGAGAGGGCGTATTCCGTCTCCCCCTTCTGAAAGCGCCATATCACGGGGCCGAACCCCAGCGAGAAGCGCAGGACCTTCACCCCGAACATTTTAGCCACGGCGAAGTGGCCAAGCTCGTGGACGAAGATGAGGACTCCCAGGAGGAGGATGAAGGAGACGAATGTAACCACTTAAAGCGCTCTTCTCTCTATCCACCCCGCCGCGAAGCGCCGCGCCCAGCCGTCCGCCGAGAGCGCCGTCTCCACCGAGGGGTCTTTGTCAGTGTCGTGGGCCTCCATCGCGTCGGCGACGAGGGCCGGAATATCCATGAATTTTATTCTGGAATCCAAAAAGGCCGCAACGGCGATTTCGTTGGCTCCCGATAGGACCGCCGGCATCGTCCCCCCTTCCCTTATGGCGTCGTAGGCAAGGCCCAGGGAGGGAAAAGCTTCAAGATCCGGCTCGGAGAAGGTGAGCGGACCCATTTTGAGGAAATCAAGCTCCATGGAGCCAAGTGGAACCCGCTCGGGATGCGAGAGGGCGTAGGCTATGGGGCCGCGCATGTCGGCGACCCCCAGCTGGGCTATTATGGAGCCGTCTATGAACTCCGCCATGGAGTGAATGACCGATTGTGGGTGGACGAGCACCGAGATTTTGTCGGCGGGCATCCCGAAAAGCCACCTCGCCTCTATAACCTCCAGCCCCTTGTTCATCAGGGTGGCGCTGTCTACGGTTATCTTTGGGCCCATCGACCAGTTCGGGTGGCAAAGGGCCTCTTTGGCGGTAACGCCGTCCAGTTCGTGGCGTTTTTTGCCGCGCAAGGCCCCGCCGGAGGCGGTGAGTATTATCCGCTTTATCTGGGCGGGGTCTTTCCCCTCGATAGCCTGGAAGATGGCGGAGTGTTCGCTGTCCACCGGCAAAATCCTCGCGCCGGAGCTCTTGGCGGCCTTCATCACCGCTTCGCCCGCCACAACCAGAACCTCTTTGTTGGCGACAGCGACGTCTATTCCCGCTTTGAGAGCCGCGTAGGTGGGCTTTAGCCCAGCCGCGCCTACGATGGAGGATAGGACCATCTGCACCCCCTCGGCGGTGGCGACCCGAAGGAGCCCTTCCTCGCCGTGGAGAACCTCTACCCCGGGCAACTCCCCGCGAAGGCGCTTTGCGTCCTCCTCGCGGGCTACCGCCACAATCTCGGCCCCGAGGAGCTTTGCCTGCTCAAGGGCGCGGTCGGCGCGAAGGCCAGCCGCCAGGGCCTTGACCCTGAACTTTTCGGGGAACTCGTTCACTACCTTAAGAGCGCTCTCCCCGATGGAACCCGTTGAACCGAGAATGGCGAGAGTCTTTATGGCTTGGCTCCTATTAGGGTGAGGATGAAGGCGTAAATGGGGAAGGTCGGTATGAAGCTGTCTACGCGGTCGAGCATGCCGCCGTGGCCGGGGAAGATAGTTCCAGAGTCTTTTATGCCGGCGCCGCGTTTTAGGGCGGATTCGCCAAGGTCGCCCACCTGCGCCGCCACGTTGATGAGGGCGGCTATTCCCATGCTGGCCAGCGGCCCGTGGGGGAGTTTCAGGATTTCGGGCAAAAAATATCCGGCGGCGACCGCGCCGACAAAGCCGCCCACCGAGCCTTCGATTGATTTTTTGGGGCTTATGGAGGGGGCGAGGCGGTGTCGGCCAAGGGTTATGCCGGTGAAGTAGGCGGCGCTGTCGCTCACCATCACTATCGCCAGGAGGAATATCACCGGCTCCCACCCATAGCCGCGCACGGTGACGGCGAAGCCAAGCGAAAGCGGCACGTAAAGCCATCCGGCGAAGACGCGAAAGGAGCTTTGGAGGGTATTTTGCCCTAGTCCGGCCACCGAGGCCCGCGCGACGAGGAAAAAGGCTCCGCCCGCGGCGCAGGCGGCCAGGGGGGCCGCTTCGGAGGAGAGAAGGAAGGAGGCGGCGACCAGCGCTCCCCACAGGGGCGCGAAGATAAGCTCAAGGCGGGTGTTTGAATCTTTTGAAAGCTGGACGAATTCATAAACGCCCACCAGCGAGGCGAAGGCCACCACCAGCGCGGTGCCCCACTCCCCTCCGGCTATCACGGCGAAAAGAAGGGCCGGTAAGGCGAAGATTGCGGTCAGTATTCGCTTGCCCAAGGGCTAAGCCCCCGCAAGCTGTTCGCTCGTTTTGCCGAATCTTCTTTCGCGGGAGGCGTAATCCTCCAGGGCTTTTTCGAACTCACCGCCGTCGAAATCGGGCCACAGGACTTCCGTGACGTAAAATTCGCTGTAGGCGGCCTGCCAGAGGAGGAAATTCGAGAGCCTGCGCTCGCCGGAGGTGCGTATGATGAGGTCGGGGTCGGGTACGTCGGGGGCGTAGAGGTTTTGGGAGAAGGACTCTTCCGTTATCTCCTCGGGTTTAAGGCCCAAGGCGGCGATTTTTCTTGCAGCGTCCAGAATCTCGCGCCTGCCGCCGTAGGAGATTGCGAGGATGAGATCCATCGTCTCGCACTCCTTCGTAATCTCGGCGGCCTTTTGCACCGCCTCGCGAACGGTTGCGGGAAGGTCTTCGAGCGCGCCGATGAGCCTTATGCGGACCCCTTCTTTTCTAAGGGTTTCGGCTTCTTTGAGGATTTGCGTCTCCATGAGGCCCATCAGGGCCTCCACCTCGGCGCGGGGGCGCTTCCAGTTCTCGGAGGAGAAGGTGAAGAGGGTCAGGTAGCGCACGCCGGAGTTTTTGGCGGCCCTCACGACCTTGCGGACCGCCTCTATCCCCGCGACGTGGCCGCGGACGCGGCCAAGAAGCCTGCCGGACGCCCACCTGCCGTTGCCGTCCATGATTATGGCGACGTGGCGCGGTACGGCCCTTTCGCTGGAGGGTTTCCGGGCCATTTTTTGGCTCCTTACACTTCCATTACTTCGGCGGTCTTGGCGGCCTCGGCGACGTCGCACCTCTTCACGAAGTCGTCGGTGAGCTTTTGTATCTCGTCCTTGAACTTGTGGTTGTCGTCCTCGCTGAGGAGCTTGTCCTTCTGGAGCTTGTCCAGGGCGGCGTTGGCGTCGCGGCGCACGTTGCGCACCGCCACCTTGGCCTCCTCGGTCATGTTGCGCACAACCTTGGCGAGGTCTTTGCGGCGCTCTTCAGAGAGCTTGGGAATGGGAATCCTGACCACCTTGCCGTCGGAGGAGGGGGTGATGTCCATGTCGGACTGGAGTATCGCCTTCTCGATGGCGGTGCAGAGCTTGGATTCCCAGGGCTGCACCACTATGAGGCGCGGCTCGGGTATCGAGAGGCTGGCCACCTGGTTTACGGGGGTGGGAGTGCCGTAGTAATCGACTCGCACGCCGTCCAGGAGGGTCAGGCTTGCCCTGCCGGTGCGGACCCTTCCGAAATTGCGGTCCAGGGATTCAAGGGCCTTATCCATGGCGGATTTGGCCTGGGAAACGACTTGCTGGGGGGTGGTGGACATGGCGTCAACCTCCTACTGTGGTTCCGAGATCCTCGCCGCCTATCAGCTTTACAATATTGCCCGCGATGGTGAAGTCGAAGACCACTATCGGCAGGTTGTTGTCCTTGCAAAGAGATATGGCGGTGGAATCCATCACCTTGAGATCGCGGTTTAGAACTTCAAGGTACGAGATGCGCGAGAAGCGCACCGCGTCGGGGTGCTTGACGGGGTCCTTGTCGTAGACCCCGTCAACCTTTGTCCCCTTGAGTATCGCGTCGGCGCCGATCTCCATCGCGCGAAGGCTCGCGGCGGTATCGGTGCTGAAGAAGGGGTTGCCGGTTCCGGCCGCGAAGATTACGACGCGCCCCTTTTCCAGGTGGCGCACCGCGCGGCGGCGGATGTAGGGCTCGGCTATCTGGGAGATGTTGATGGCGCTCATCACCCTCGTCGCCCCTCCCTGGCGCTCTATGGCGTCCTGGAGGGCGAGGCTGTTCATAACCGTGGCAAGCATTCCCATGTAGTCGGCGGTGGAGCGGTCCATCCCCCTCGTGGAGCCCGCAAGCCCACGGAAGATGTTGCCCCCGCCGACCACCAGCGCCACCTCGACCCCCATCGCCTGGGACTCCAAAACCTCCGAGGCGATGCGGTCAACTATGGTCTGGTCGATTCCGTAACCCTTGTTACCCATAAGGGCCTCTCCCGAAAGTTTCAGGAGGACCCTGCGGTAGGCGGCCTTCTTCGCGGCGACGCCGGTCATGGCCGTTACGCCTTGGCTATCTGCGCGGCGACTTCAGCCGCAAGGTCGTTGGATCTCTTTTCGAGGCCCTCGCCAAGCTCGTAGCGGGTGTAGCGGCGGATCTGGATGTTTTCGCCAATCTCGGCGACGAGCGCCTTCAGGTAGTCGCCGACGGTTATGTCGGGGTTCTTGACGAAGGGCTGCTCGACGAGGCAGTTCTCCTTGAAGAACTTGCTCATGCGGCCTTCCACCATCTTTTCGATGACCTGCATCGGCTTGCCGGACTCCTTGGCCTGCTCGATGAGGAAGTTCTTTTCCTTTTCGACGGCGGAGGTGTCGGCGGCTTCGGCGTTGAGCCACTTGGGGTTGGCCGCGGCGATGTGGAGGCTCACGTTGTTGACGAATTCCTTGAACTTCTCGGTGCGGGCGACAAAGTCAGTCTCGCAGTTGACTTCAAGGAGGACGCCAATGCGGCCGCCGCCGTGGATGTAGGCGTGAACCAGACCCTCGGAGGCGATGCGGCCCGCCTTTTTGGCGGCGTCGGCCATGCCCTTCTTGCGAAGGTGCTCCATGGCCTTGTCGAAGTCGCCGCCGCACTCGGCGAGCGCCTTCTTGCAGTCCATCATGCCAGCGCCGGTCTTTTCGCGAAGGTTTTTAACGTCGGATGCGTTGATGTTCATTTTATATCTCCTCCAGCAAAGCCCCGCTGGGGCCTTTTGACTGGTTGAAAGTTTAAAAGGATTACTCTTCCTCGGCGTTTTCCTCGAAGGCCTCGGCGGAGGTGGGCATCGCCTTCCTGGGCTTGGAGGAGGCGGACTCGGCGGCGACGTCGGCGCCTTCGCTCTTGGCGCTCTTGCCTTCGACGATGGCGTTGGCTATCTCGGCGGTGAAGAGCTTGATGGAGCGGATGGCGTCATCGTTGCCGGGGATGGGGAAGTCGATGAGGTCCGGGTCGCAGTTGGTGTCGGAGATGGCTATGACGGTGATGCCAAGGCGCTTGGCCTCGCGCACGGCGATAGCTTCGCGGACCGGGTCCACGATGAAGATGGCGCCCGGAAGGTTCTTCATCTCCTTGATGCCGCCGAGGTTCTGCTCAAGTTTTTCCTTCTCGCGAAGAAGGCGCATGCGCTCTTTCTTGGTGAGGAGGTCGAGGGTGCCGTCGGCTTCTTTCCTCTCGATGTCGACAAGGTGCTCGATGGAGCGCTTGATTGTGTTGAAGTTGGTGAGGGTGCCGCCCAGCCAGCGGTTGTTGATGTAGTATTCGCCGGCGCGAAGGGCTTCCTCGCGGATAATCTCGGCGGCCTGGCTCTTGGTGCCGACGAAAAGGACCCTGCCGCCCCTTGCGGTTATGGCGCGGACTTTGTCGTAGGCGGAACGGAAGAGGCGGACGGTCTGGGAGAGGTCGAGGATGTGGATGCCGTTTCTTTCGGTGAAGATGAACTTCTTCATCTTCGGGTTCCAGCGGTGGGTCTGGTGCCCGAAGTGAACGCCGGCTTCGAGCATCTCTCTCATGGATACGTTGGACATAGGTTGCTCCTTTAGTGGTTTTGTTTCACCAGATCCCGTCTTTCCGCCTTCCAGACCCTCTTTCTCAAGGGCACCACCCGGCGGTCGGGGATATGGCATGGTTGACTCTTTTGGAGCCGCTATGGATAACACACGAGGGCAAGGGTCTTCAAGTTAAAATCCTTGCCTTGGCCGCATATTTTCCAAAAACGCCCCCTCGCGCCGCGCTTTTTGGGCGCTGGGGGCAAAAGCCGTTGCGCGGGCTGGGTTTTTTACTGTTTTGGAGCCTCCGCCGGAGGGGTCGCCGGTGGCGCGGCTTCAGCCGGAGCCGTCGGCTCGTTTTGGGGAGCCGCCTCAAGGGCCTTGTCGATGGCTGGGGGAGGAGGAACCTCGCCCTGCGGCGGCTGGCCCGCCTCCTGCGCCGGAACCTGCGGCGCGGCGGGGGTTTCTTCGGCCTTTTGCTCCGGCGCGGGCTTGGGCAAAAGGTCGAGGTCCATCGGGACGAGTTTTATCTCTATCCTCCTGTTCTTGGCCTTGCCCTCGGGGGTGTCGTTCGGGACGGCGGGGCGGTTTTCCCCGTATCCTACGGCGCTGAGTTTCCCCGCCTCCACTCCGGCGGCCTCCGCCAAAAAGCGCACCACCGATACGGCGCGGGCGGTGGAGAGTTCCCAGTTGGTTGGGAATTTCTGTACCAGAGTACCGCCGATCGGCACGTTGTCGGTGTGGCCCTCGATTATTATCGCCTTGTCCTTGATGTTTTTTAGCGCTTCCCCTATCTGCTTGAGGACCTTCTTGCCCTCCTCCTTGACGGACGCGCTGCCGGAGGGAAAGAGTATTTCGTCCATGACGTTGACGGTAAGCCGGCCCTTGAGGTTGGAGATGGTGACCTGTCCGCTCTCTATCTGGGCCTTCATGTCGCCCAAAAGCCCCTCGTAGGCGGCTGAGAGCTCGTTGAGCTTGCTCTCCTTCTCCTTTTTCAGTTTTTCCTGTTCCTCGCGCATGTTGCCGAGCAAGACCTCGTAATTTTGCGAAAGTTCCTCGACCTTTTCGACCTTTTCGCGCTCCAGGCGCTCCTTTTCCTCTATGAGGACCGATTTTTCGGCCTCCATCGAGGTTATGCGCCCCCTCGCCTTCTCCATGAGGGCCTGTGCCGATTCCACGCGCTCGTCGCAGGCCTTGGCGTCGGCGTCGGACTTGGCCAGAAGGCGCTTTATCTCCGCCCCCTGCTCCTTGGCCTTGCGGTCGGAATCGAGGATCGTCTTTTTGGCGGCGTCAAGTTCTGCGGAAAGTTGCTCTTTCTCGCCGAAGCAGGCCGAAAGGGACTTTCCGCCCTCGTCCGCCGACTGGCGAGATTTTGAAAGCTCTTTTTCGAGGCCCGCCTTTTCCTCCGAAAGGGTCTTTTTCTCGGACTCAAGGACCGCTATCCGCTCGTTGGCGGCTCCGAGGCGGGAGGTGAGGTCCTCGCCCCTGGCTTCCGCTTCGGTGGCACGCAAAACCTCGGCCTGGTAAAGCTCTTTTTTGACTCCGCAACCGAAAATGGCCAGCGCCACAATGGAAATTGCAATGATTTTCTTCATCAAACCGCCTCCGGTTCGCTCTTTTTAAGCCAGATGTAAAAGGTTGTACCTATCGCGGCCCTGGACTGAACTCCCATTATACCACCGTGGGATTCGATTATGTTTCGGCTTATCGGCAATCCAAGGCCGGTGCCCTGGACTTTGGTGGTGAAGAAGGGCTTGAAGATTTCCGCCATGAGCTCCGGGCTCATGCCGCTGCCCTCGTCGGCCACCGCTATCTCCACGAATTCCTCCCTGTTCACTACTTCGGGAATGGGGCCGACGGGGGTGGCCGAGGTGGAGACGGTTATGCGCGAATCGGCCTTGCAGGCCTGCCTTGCGTTTATTATCAGGTTCAAAAGGACCTGCTGTATCTGGTTTGCGTCAAGCGGTATCTCGGGCATGGCCGGATCGAGGTTTTTGACGAATTCGCAGGGGGTTTCGCGCGCGTCGCGGCCCGCGAAGTAGAGGACTTCCTCCGCGACGTCGTTGGGGTTCACGGGCCTTAGCTCCGGCGGTTTGACGCGGGCGAAGTTTAGGAGGTCGTTGATGGTCTTGTCGAGTCTGCCGGTGAGCTTGAGCATCTCGCGCACGACTTCGCGCCGCGCGTCGTCCTCCTTGAAGCTCCCCGCAAGCACCTGGGTCGCTCCCGAGAGCCCCGCCAGCGGGTTTTTTATCTCGTGGGCTACGGAGGCCGCCATTTCGCCTATGGAGGCGAGCCTTTCGGCCCTGCTCATCTGCTCGGCGTGGAGGCGTTTCATCTCTTTTTCCGCTTTTTCAAGGCGCGAGAGCATTTCGTTGAAGGATTCGGAGAGCTGCCCTATCTCGTCGTGGGTCTTTAGCTTCACGCGTTCGCCCAGCGAGCCCGATTGCGCGCCTTTCATGGCGTCCATTAGGGTGGAGATGGGCTTTTTGACGATTACGGTGGTCAGTATGCTTATGAGGAGGGAGACCATCACTATGGTGAGGATGGTGGAGATGACCATGAAGCGGGCGTTTCGCTCTATCTGCGCGTCCATCGCCGCCATTGAGAGGCAGACTTCCAGCACCCCTATTATCTTGGTGTCCTTGCCGTGGCAACGGTGGCACTGGGGCTCGTTTCGCATGACCTCGACGCGGCACATCGAGCGGTGGGCCTCGGCCCCGCTGCGGAATGGCTTTGACATGTCGCCGCTGGTGAAGACGTTCATGACCAGTTCGTCGATGTTGGTGCCGACCTCCGCCGGTTCGGCGGAGTGGAGTATAAGCCCTTCGGCGCTGAAGATGCGCAGGGTCTCTATTTCGCGGAATTGGCCGATGACGCGGATTATTTTGGTGAGGTCCTTTTCGTTGGCGCTCTCCATGTCCATGCGGATGACGTCGGTGACTGCCTGGGTGAGGAGGCGGGCCTTGGCCTTGGTGTTTTCCTCGGCCTGACGGTTTTGTTCGCCAAGAGTCAGGTAGGCGGAGATGCCTAGGACTATGACGAGCGCCGCGGCTATGGCGATGTTGATTTTGGTGTTGAGGGTGCGGATTGAGGACAAGGGGTCAGCCCTACGCCTTCTTTGGTGCGGCGGGCGGGATGGATTTTGGCTTTCGGGTGCCTGTCATTTGTCGTCACATCCAGCCCTTGGGTTGGGGCTTCAGGTGGGCAGGGTTTTTTCCCTCTGCTCGGCGGAGAGGCGCGCGCCGGTGAAGACGGTGCAGACCTTTATCGCCTCGCAGTCGGTGCAGTCCAGGCATCTTATGCAGTTGCCGGTGTTTTCGCCCTCCCATACTTCTATGTCCATCGGGCATATCTGCTGGCATTTGCGGCAGTGTGTGCATTTTTCGGCGTCCCATTTGAGGCGGATCAGGCTGAAGCGGTTGAAGAGGCCGAAGAAGGCTCCTAGCGGGCATATTATCTGGCAGAAGGGGCGTTTGGCTATGATCGAGGAGATGCTGAAGAATATGAGCATCGCAACTTTTATCCAGAAGAGGTCTTTCATCATCGAGCGCACGTCTGTGCTGATGGTGACCCACGGCAGGCCGCCGATTAGCGTTCCCATCGGGCATAGTTTGGAGAACCAGTTTTCGGCGGTGAGCCAGGGGGCGATTATGACGAGGCCGATGAGGACGAGGTAGCGGAAGGGGCGCATGAACGCGGGTATGCGTATTTTGAAGGAGGAAAGGCGGTAGAGGAGGTCCTGGAAGTAGCCAAAGGCGCACATGGTGCCGCAGGGCATTCTTCCTACCGCCGTTCCGATTAGGCCAAGGAAGCCCAGCACGTAGTAGGGTATGGCGTGGACGACCATGAAGTGCTGGATGGTGCCGATGGGGCAGGAGCCGACCGCCGAGGGGCAGGCGTAGCAGTTTAGCACGGGCACGCAGACGGATTTGGTCTGGAGCTGGCAGACCGCCTGGGTGGTGAACCCCTTGAAGTAGCTGTTTATGCCTACAGATGTGCCTAGCTGAAAAAACCGCCTAAGTCGCATTTCCCCGTATGAACCTCAAAAAAAATTTATATGCCCCGTTTTCCCCTGCCGCTCTTCGGTTTGCCTGAGGTCAACCGACCCCTATGCAACTTAGTCAGAGGAGGGTTCCGTTGAAGAATACCTCGCCGAATTCGTGACGCCCTATGCCTACGTGGAGGGCGGCCCAGAGGACGGCTATCGCCACACCCCAGATGACGCCCTTGTATTTCGTTCTTATTAGGCCGCTTCCCACCAGAACTACGATGAGGGTCGCCACCGCTATGTTTACGAAGTTCCAGTCCCAGAAAAGCTCGACCAGTTCGGATACGGATTCGTCGCCTGCTATTATCAGCTTCGCAAAGTTGTAGCCGACGTCGATTACGAGCACGAATATCGCGGCCGCCCAGCAAAAGCGCGGCTCGATTTCGTATTTTCTCATCGCGAAGAATACGGCAACCGCCGCAAGGAGCCACGCTATCTGGTAGTAGGTGGATGGTTCCATTTAAACAACCTCGGCAAAAATGAAAGGGCGGGCATTTTAGGGCCCGCCCTTTTCAATGCCATGTTCGCGTTACTGTTTTTCCTCGGCGGTCTCGACCTGCTCAAGTATTTTTTCGAGCGCCTTGCGGTAGGCTACCGCCGCTTTATCCATTTTTCCAGCGTTTTCGTGCATCATGCCGAGATAGTAGTACATTTTGCCGCCGTCGGGGCTGACCATAGCTATTTTTTCGAGCTCCGCGGAGGCTTCCTCGTAGCCGCCCTTCTTGGCCTTCACCCTCGCGAGCCCGACTTTTCCCAGGCTGTTGGAGGGTTCGATTTCCATGATTTTCTTGTAGGCGGCTTCGGCTTCTTCCAGGGGGCCGTTTTCCTCAAGGGTGAGGTCGCCCAAAAGCATGTAGGCCTCGGTGTAGGTTTTGTCGGCCTCTATCGCTTTTTTGACCATGGGGATGGCTTTGGATTTTTGCTTGCGCTTGATCTGCATCCTGGCCTGCTGGAGTTCGCGTATCGCTTTTTTGCGCTCGGGGGAGATGTTCACCTGGGCGCCTTTGTCGGCCTTTTCGTCGATGGCTATTCCGAGTATTTTCTTGGCTTCTTCCTCGATGGAGATCTTGATTGAGGAGGTGTAGCCGCTGTAGGAGCTTTTGAGGGTGCCGTCGGGGGCGATTACTGCGGTTTCGGGGGCTACGACTATGCCGAACATGCCGTAGTTCTTTTCGTTGTCGTCCAGGAGGACGGGGAATTCGGCGCCAAGGCCCTTGGCCCAGGCGGCGGCGTCGCCGTCCTTGGGGTTGACGACTATCGCCAGCACCTGGACTTTGCCCTTGAGGGCGGGGTCGAGGCGGGCGAGGTCCCTGACCAGTTCGTTGGATTTGTCCTGCCCCTGACGGATAAAGGAGAGGACTATCACCTCTTCCGTCGGAGGAGCGTATTCGACAGAGCCGCCGCCCTCGGCGGCCATAGCTTTGAATGACGGGGTTTTGTCGCCGTTTTTGACGTTGCGGAATGCCTGCGCCTCGGCGCATTCGAAGGTGAGAATTATTGCACAAGCCAAGGCGGTATAGGCCAGCTTGAGGCCAAGTTTGGAGATTTTCATGTGACCCCTCCTTCGTTGTCCCACCATTAAATCAAATGAAGCTGATTTGCAAAGGGGAGCCGCGCCTTTTGGCGGGCTCCCCCGTTTGCGATTAGTAGGTGACCGGGTTTAAGCGATCGTAGTCTTTGGGCTTGTGACAGCCGACCACGCAGGATCCGCCGTTGGTCTTCTTGGTGAAGTTGACGGGCAGCATCCATTTCGCGCCGAAGGGCACTTCTTTTCTCACGTGCTTGTCCTGATTGCCGGCGTGGACTTCGTGGCAGGATTTGCAGCTGCGGCCCTTGGGGTCTTTGTTCACGTGGAGGTAGTGGAGATTCAAATCACCGTTTCGAAAGTCGGTGAGTTTGGTGGTGAACTGGTTGAGCGCGATGTCCTTGTTGTGGCAGTCGAAGCAAAGCGCGTAGTTTTCGGTCTTGTAGGGCATGTAGAAGGTTTCGGGGAAGGGCTTTTTCAAGACCATGGTGTAGTTGGAGCCGTGCGGGTCGTGGCAGGCGTAGCAGTCGTTCTGCGTGACGGGGCCGTGCATGTTTTTCGCGCTGGCGATGGCGGCGCCCATGTCGGTGTGGCAGACGTAGCAGTTGTCGCGTGCCGGGGACTTGAGCTGGCGCGGGTAGTTGGAGGAGTGCGGGGTGTGGCAGTTGTTGCAGTCGCCGTTTTTAAGCGCCGTGTGCTGGAAAGCGGAGTTTTCTACCAGCTCTTTTACCCTGGTGTGGCAGGTGTAGCACAGTTCCTTGCCTTCGTTGTAGAGCATGAACTTGTGGTCGGAGCCGTGGGAGTCGTGGCACTTGTGGCAGTCTTCCTTGACGGGTCCGTGTACGTATTTGCGCTCGAACTCTTCCTTGCGGTCGAGGTGGCACAGGAGGCAAAGCTCGGTGCCCTTCTCCTCGGTGAGGCCCGGGTAGGCGGAGGAGTGGGGGTTGTGGCAGATGTTGCAGTCGCCGGCGGCGACGGGGCCGTGCATGACGGCTTTGCCCATCATCTTCTTTTCGTGGCAGGTGAAGCAAAGGTCGCTCGTGGTGGCGGCCTTCAGCATCAGTTCCGCGTTGGATTCGTGGGGATCGTGGCAGGCTATGCAGTCGCCCTTCTGGACGGGTTTGTGGACGGTCGGGTTCTGGTCGAGGCGCTCGTGGCAGCCGAAGCAAAGCTCCTTGCCGCCGTTGAAGGCGAGCTTGAAATCCTTCGAGCCGCTTTTGGACGGGTGCTTGGCGGCGGACTGCTCGTGGCAGATCGCGCACTGTCCGGCTCCCATAGGTCCGTGGATGAATTTTTTCTTGCCCATCTTTTCGTGGCAGGAACCGCTTATGCAGCCCTCTTCGGCGGCGGCGTACCCTGCGCACGCGATGAGGAAAACCAGACAAAGGCTAATTTTCACCAGAGCGCGATTCATCTTCCTCCCTTTCATGGCTACCCCTTGCACTATAAGTACCCGCCCTTGCGGGCGGGTAATTTACAACCCCAGAGAAACCTGTCAAATACAATATTCAGCGTCCGCTGGAAAATTCACCGGACATTGTAGCGCAAAGATTTGCGCAAGGCTAGTGTTTATGCGCTTCCATAGCTGTGAAGGCCGGAAAGCACGAAGTTGACTCCCCAGTAGGTGAAGATGACTGCGCCGAAACCGACCACGGAGAGCCACGCCAGCGGCTTTCCTCTCCAGCCGGCGGTGTAGCGGGCGTGGAGGAAGGCGGCGTAGACGAACCAGGTTATCAGCGACCAGGTTTCCTTCGGGTCCCAGCTCCAGTAGGTGCCCCAGGCGTAGTTTGCCCAGGCGGCGCCGGTGAGGATGCCGAGGGTCAGGAGCGGAAAGCCCACCGCCACAGCCTTGTAGGAGAGCTCGTCGAGCACCTTCAGGGGCGGGAGCATGTCGTCGGGGGTCTTGGCGAGTATGGTGTGCAGGCCGAAGAAGACCGCGCCCACAACGGCGCAGACACCCCACATTATCCCGAGGTTTTTGTCGGTTATTAGTTCGGGCTTGATGTTGCCGTACTTGATTATCGAGACAAGGAGGGGAAGTACCAGCGGATGGAGGGCGAGGATTATCGTCTGTTTCATCTCGCGGGTGCGGATAAGGTAGAAGATGCAGATGGCGTAGGAGACGCCGAAGGCGGCGTAGCCGATGAAGCAGGTTACGACGTGGCTCGTCAGCCAGTTTGACTGAAGGGCGGGGACAAGGGGCTGGATGTCGCTGGAGACTCCGGTTAGGGAAACCAGGGCGATGCCAAGAAAGCCCAGCGCGGTGGCTATGACGCCGATTATCTTGTAGCCGTAGACGTACTCGAAGATGAGGTAGATGAGTACGATGGACCAGGCGAAGAAGACCATCGATTCGTACATGTTGGAGAGGGGGATGTAGCCGAATCCCTGCTTGTAGCTCTCGACCCAGCGCACGCCGATGGCGGCGGTGTTGACCAGAAAGCCGCCGAGGGTCATCAGGGTGGCCGCCGACCCTATCTTTTTGTTCCGCGAGACTATGTAGATGAGGTAGACGACGCTGGCGAGGAGGTAGATCACCATCGCCGCGCCGAATATTTTGCTGTTAATCAGGTTTTGTCCCATTCAATCAACTCCGCGCGCCAAAAGCGCGAATTTTGTTTTTAAGTTTATACAATAGCCTTAGCTTTTTTTGAAGGTGTCGGAGGCTTCCTCCTTGAAGTCTTCGAACCACTTCTCGAAGGATACCCTGTTGCGGCTGGCGTTGCCCGCGAAGAGGACGTTGACCTTGCCATCTTCCTTCCAGACCTTGGCGAAGACGCGCCTGTGGCTGACGAAGAAGGAGGTAACGAGTCCTATGGTGATAAGTATGCAACCGGCCCAGACAATCGGCACGCCCGGGTCTTTCGCTACCTGGAGGCCGGTGTAGTGGGCCCAGTCGGCCTTGTCCATGCGGATGAAGTAGGGGCCGAGCGGCATGAAGGGGTTGCCGCCGCCGAAGGCGCTGGCTTCGTAAACTTTGCCCCCGCTCTGCTGTCCGCCGCTGTTGACGTAGAAGACCGCCGCGGCGGGCTCGCCGGTGTCCTCGTTATCCTGCTCGTAGTCCCGCAGGTAGATTTCTCCGCCGTCGGCTACCCGTATGCCCTTGCCAAAGGCTATTTTGGCGGCATTGACAACGGGCCTGCCGTTTCTGTCCACGAGGGTGACGGTGGCGCTCTTTATGCCGACCTTGCCGTAGCTGGACTGGTAGAAGAAGATGCCGTCGTGTATGAGGGGCGAGTTGACCTCTATGCGCTGTGAGTAGAGGGGGGAGCCGTTTTTCAGGACCGAGAGGTTGGAGACGTAGTCCTTGGGCCTGCCGTTGGGGTAGAGGTCGAGCTGGAAGCTGTCGCAGCTTATGGTGAAGTCCAGCTTCTTGAAGAGATCGCTGGCGGTGAGTGAAACAGACTTCAGCGCCGTGGAGCCGTCCCAGTCGAGGTTATTCACCAAAAACGGTATCTTGGTGGAGATGCTTTCGGCGGTGGAGGCGGGCTCGTTGAAGTTGGCGGCCCTTGTGTGGCGGACTCCGGAGGAGTCGGTGACGTCAAGCACCAGGTTTCCGGCCTGAAGTCCCTTGGCGGCGCAGGCCGCGGCGAGCTGGGAGGCGAGGTTGCCGGCCTCTCCGAGAAGGGCGTCGCGGCTGGATGCCGATGAAGGGGCGGTTACCGCCACGGGTGGCATGCCGCGCATGCGCACGGTGTCGGAGGAGGTTCCCTCCACTATGCCGACGAACCCCTTGAAGCCCCAGAGTATGCCCACTATCGCGCCGACCGCGAAGAGGAAGAGGCTGAAGTGGGTCACGTAGACGCCCATCCTGCACCAGCCGCCCTTGGTGGACATTAGGTAGGTTGCGCCGTCGCTCTCGGCCCTGATTACGGGGGCCAGCTTTTTGCCCAGAAGCTCTTCGGCCTTCTTTGCCGCGTCTTCCTGGCTCATGGAGGCGGTGAACTGGGTTTTTTCGTGAACCGCAAGGGAGCGCTTGTCAAAGAGTGGGTCTTTGTCGTTCATCTGCCTGATGGCGTTGGGGAGCCTTTTGATCGAGCAGAAGGTGATGTTGATGAGGAGGAGCGCCAAAAGGAGCATAAACCACCAGGAGTGGTACATGTCGCCGAAGTTGAAGAGGTTTATGACCTTGCCCCAGGTGGAGCCGTAATGGTCAAGGTAGTGGGGGGCGCTTTCGCCCTGTTCGACCACGGTTCCTATTATGGAGGTGGCGGCGAGGGAGACGAGTACGAAGATTGAGAGCTTTATCGAGCTGAAAAAGTCGTAAAGCCTGTCGGTGATTGTCTGGTTTTCCTTAGCCAACTTGAAAGTTCCTCCTGGGTGATGCAACAAAGCGGCGAACCGCCGCCTATTATGGTTTTCTAAAGGTCACGGTGGCACTGGAGGCAACGCTTTGACTCGCATGCCGACTGGGCTGGGTTGAAGCCGTCCTCCACTTCCAGAAAGCCGCTTATGCGCACGCTAAGGGGCTTGGAGTGCATGCGTTCGCGCATCTTTTCCTTCTGGGTCTCGACGTGGCCCTGATACGGCTTTCGCACCATGAGCTGCCTTGTGAAAGGCGCTTTTACGAGGGAGGGCGCCAGGTCCGCGAAGATGGCGAGGGCCGCCGTCCTGCCGTCGGCTATGGCCGCCACGGCGGTTTGAGCCCCGCGGGCGGCGTCGCCTCCGGCGTAAATCCTTTTCAGGCTGGTCCTGCCGGTGTTTTTCGAGACTTTTACGCGCCCGTCCTTCTCCCGCGCGAGTTTGGCGAGGGCCGGATCGTCGAAGAGCGATGATTTGACGCTCTGGCCGAGGCACGGGATTACATGGTCGAATGGCAAAAAGTGTTCGGAGCCATTTATTGCTACGGGCTGGGGCCTTCCGCTGGAGTCGGCGATGCCAAGTTCCATCAGCACCGCCTGAACGCCGGTGAGTTTCCCGTTTTCGCTGATTCCCTTCGTGGGGTTTATCAGGTAGCGGAAGCGTACGCCTTCGCGCATGGCGGCCTCAAGCTCGTCATCGCGGGCGGGCATCTGGTCGCGGGTGCGGCGGTAGAGGAGGTGGACTTCGGAGGCTCCACACCTTAGGGCGGTGCGGCAGACGTCTATCGCGGCGTTGCCGCCGCCGACTACGGCAACCTTTCCTTCGAGCCTGGGCGGGACCTCTTCCTTGGAGGCTCTTAGGAAATCCTGGAAATCGGTGAATTTATCTTCGCCCTCTACCCTCATCTTCATCGAGGCGGGTGCGCCGATGGCGATATATACGGCGTCGAAATCCTTGAGGAGTGAATCCACCGCCACGCCCCCCGGGCCGACCTTCGCGCCGGTGTGGAAGACCACTCCCCTCGCCTTCAGGTCGTTGGTTTCTATTCTCACGACATCCTTGGGCAGGCGGAAATCGGGGATGGTGTCGATCAGGCGGCCCCCGGGCTCCTTGCCGGAGTCGAAGACCTCTACCTTCGCGCCGAGGACGCTGAGGAAGTAGGCGCAGGAGAGGCCCGCGGGTCCGGCTCCTACAACCGCGACTTTGGGGCCGTTTTCCAAAAGTGGTTCCGGAGGGGCGACCTCGCCGCCTCGGGAGATGAACTTTTGGTGGCGGTCCGAGAGGAAGCGCTTGCAGTGGTTTATCGCCACGGCCTCGCCGTCGATTCCCCGGTAGCACTTGCTTTCACAAGGGTGGGGACAGACGCGCCCAATGGTTCCGACGAGGGGAAGGCGTGAACGGATCAGCGAGTAGCCCTGCTCGAAATCCTCGTCGGCCAGAAGCTGAAGGTAGTCGGGGATTGGGACGCGGGCCGGACAGGTGGCGTGGCAGGGGGCTATGGGCTGTGTGGGGCCGAACCAGGCGTCGGCGGCGGCGACCGCCATTACGAAAACGGCTATTCCCACAAGGTAGAAGTGGCTGTAGCTGAAGCCCGCCCAGGTGGCCCACAAGAGGCCTAGGCTCAGGGGTATCATTATTGCCATGACGAGGCCGGTTATTATCCTGCCCCCGAAGAATTGCCCCGCGCCAGGCATCAAGAGGCTCAGGGCGGTTCCGATGTCTCGCCAGCCCCTCATCGTCTTGATCTCGTGCATGAGGCGGCTTCTGCCCGTCAGTTGGCCGCTGCAAAAGCGGCACCTAGGGGCAAGGCCCCTTGGCTCGATCCGGCAAAGGCTGCAATCCTTGTACTGTTCCATAAAACTTTAACCCCGCTTGAAAAACCTACCCCGCCTTCTTGGAGCCGGTGGAATTCGGCCACTTCTGGACCAGGGCGTAAGCGTTGTGGTTGTGTATAGACTCGAAATTCTCCGCCTGCACGGAAAACCAGGTGATGTTCTTGTCGGCCAAAAGCCCCTCGGCCACATCGCGGACGATGTCTTCGACGAACTTGGGGTTGTTGTAGGCCTTTTCGGTGACGTATTTTTCGTCGGCGCGCTTTAGGAGGCTGTAGACCTCGCAGGAGGC